>JBIKTT010000064.1:0-8169 GCA_044347925.1 Phycisphaerales bacterium | reverse complement strand
CCGTGCGTCGCCGGGGCGGAAAGATCTCCGCCGGCCGCGCGATGGACACGTTTCTCGACCTCTCGGTCGGGGACTTCGTCGTGCACGCCGACCACGGCATCGCACAGCTCGTCGGCTTGGCGATGATGACGCCGCGCGACCTCCCGGGCGCCCCGAAAGCCGCCAAGGGCAAGAAGGACCTGGACGAACAGGAATACCTCGTCCTCGAGTTCGCAGGCAAGAGCAAGCTCTACATCCCCGCTGTCCAGATCGACCTGGTCCAGAAGTACGTCGGCGGGTTCAAGGGCAAGCCTCCTCTCTCGACCCTTGGCGGCACGCGCTGGCAGAACCAGAAGGACCGCGTCGAAGAGTCCGTCCGCGACCTCGCGGGCGAGCTGCTCCGCGTCCGAGCCGCCCGCGAGCACATGCCGGGGATCAGCTTCCCCGCCGACACCGCGTGGCAGCGCGAGTTCGAGGAGGAGTTCCCGTACGAAGAGACCGAGGATCAGGTCGCGGGCTTGGCTTCGATCAAAGCCGACATGCAGAAGGACCGCCCGATGGACCGCCTCATCTGCGGCGATGTCGGGTTCGGCAAGACCGAGCTTGCGATCCGCGCCGCATTCAAAGCCGCCGAGTACGGCAAGCAGGTCGCCGTCCTCGTCCCCACCACCGTCCTCGCCGAACAGCACGAACGCACCTTCAAGAGCCGGTTCTCCGGCTACCCCTTCCGCATCGAGTCCATCTCGCGGTTCAAGGAGGGCAAGGAGACCAAGGAGATCCTCGAAGCCGCTCGCAAGGGCCAGATCGATGTCCTCATCGGCACGCACCGCGTCCTCTCCGAGGATGTAAAATTCGCGGATCTCGGGCTTGTCGTCGTCGACGAAGAGCAGCGGTTCGGCGTCGAGCACAAGGAGCGGCTCTTGCGACTCCGGCTGACGGCGGACGTGCTGACGCTTTCCGCGACGCCGATTCCGCGGACGCTCCACATGGCTCTGCTCGGCATCCGGGACATCAGCAACCTGACGACGCCGCCGGTCGACCGCCGGGCGATCGTGACGGAGGTGCTCCCGTACAACGAGCGCCGCATCCAGCAAGCCATCAAGCGCGAGCTCGCCCGCGAGGGGCAGGTCTTCTACGTCCACAACGCCGTGCACAACATCAAGGAGGTCGCCGACCGCGTGCAGGGCCTCGCCCCGGGCGCCCGCGTCGTCTACGGCCACGGCCAGATGGAGGGCGAAGAGCTCGAAGAGGTCATGCTCAAGTTCATCCGCGGCGATGCCGACATCCTCGTCTCGACGACGATCATCGAGAGCGGCATCGACATCCCCACCGCGAACACCATGATCGTGGCCGACGCCGACCGGTTCGGCTTGGCGCAGCTTCACCAGCTCCGCGGCCGCGTCGGCCGCAGCAAGCACCGGGCGTACTGCTACCTGCTGCTGCCGGAAGAACGCACGCTGACCGAACAGGGCAAGAAGCGGCTCGCCGCGATCGAGCAGTACTCGATGCTCGGAGCCGGCTTCAAGATCGCCATGCGGGACCTTGAGATCCGCGGCGCGGGCAACATCCTCGGACCCGAGCAGAGCGGCCACATCGCCGCCGTCGGCTACGAGATGTACTGCCAGCTCCTCGAAGGGGCGGTCCACGACCTCAAAGCCGAAGCCCCCCGGCCCAAGCCCAGCGCCACCAGTATCGAGATCGGCATCACAGGCACCATCCCACGCTCGTACATCCCAAGCGATCAGCGCCGCCTCGAAGCCTACCGCCGCATCGCCACCGCCGGGACCAAAGCCGACCTCGAGAAGGTCAAAGCGGACATGGTCGCCGCGTACGGCGATCCGCCACGCATCACCGTCCGCCTCTTTCTCCTCGCCGAACTCCGCACCGCGTGCGCGGCGATGGGGGTCAAGACCGCCACCCTTCGCGGCAACGACGTCGTCTTCCTCACCAACGACGCCAAGCAGGTCGCGGAGAAGCTCGCCGCCGTTCCCGCCGGACAGACCAAAGCCATCGACGCCCGCGTCTCCGTCCTCGCCAGCCAGACCTCGGACACCCTCGCCGAGGTCTACTTCCGCCCCCCGGAGAAGTACCTCGAACCCGAGACGCTCCTGAGCGTGCTCCGCAAGCGGCTCTGCGGCTAGGCGGCGGTCAGATTTTTCCCGCGTCCTGCAATGCACGCGGAACGCCGTGCCATCTTTCTTCACGGCGACCCGCCGCACCCCCGCAGGAGTCTCAAGATGCCCCTTTCTCGCGAACTGGCCAAGAAGATCAACCGCACCGCCGGAAACGATCCCGAGCTTCGCCGGCGCATCAAGAACGTCAACTACGTCTTTCTTCCCAACCACCTGGGCATCACGGGAGCGGTGCGCAACGCGATGATGTTCGCCCGCGGAAAGGACCCCACCGAACTCGCCGTCGCCAATCGCGTCTGCACCGGCATCGCCGAACAGGCCATGACGGCGATTAATAGCCGCCTCGCGGAGCTTCCCGAGGTCAAGTCCGCCAACACCGTCTCCCGCGTCAGTTGGACCGTCCATCACACCGCCACCGTCGTCGAACTCAAGGACGGAAGCCGCTACGTCTTCGACTGGCACAAGACCCTCGACATCGACGACCCGTTCGTTGGCGAGGAGTCGCACTGGATCATCGACGCGGACCAGATCAACCTTGGCCGGTTCCGCGGGCTGCAATAATCCCGGCGATGTCCGCGTGGATTCAAACCAGCGACACCAGCGACAACGAGACCGCGCGACTCGGCGTGTTCGGCACCTTCGTGGTCGCGCTGGCTCTCGGCATCACTCTCTCATTCCTCTGGGTCGGCGAGCTCCGCCGCGTCGCTGCCGCACCCGGCTGGCCAACGGTTGATGGGCGCGTCACTTCCGCGTCCATCCAGGATCGGGGCCGGAAAGGGAGCTACGCCGACGTCATCGCGGATATCGAGTACGTCGTCAATGGCGTGAAGCACGAACGGTTCGCGATCGAGATCGCTACCGGCGTCAGGCGCGCCGACGCCCTCGCCAAGCTCCCAGCCCGCGGCGCGATCATGAAGGTGTGGTACGACCCATCGGACCCCTCGCGGAGCACCCTGACGTCGGATTGGACCGCTTCGCACACATCGCGGCTTCTGATCCTCATCGGGTGCGCGGGCGTGGTGATCATCACCCTCCCGATCCTGATCTGGAGGTTGAAGCAAGCTTTCAACGGCGTGCTTCACGGCGTCGACTGATTTCAGCCCTTCGCGACAAGATCGCGGAGCTTGCCCGCAAACTCCGGAGCCGCCGCGTGGTCGAGCTTCCCCGCTCCCCACACGATTCCCAGCCCCTTGCCGTCCTCGTACTTGGGGATGATGTGAAAGTGCACGTGGAAGACGGCTTGGTGAGCCGCCGCGCCGTTGTTCTGCAGGATGTTGAACCCGGCGCACCCTGTCGCCGCTTTGATCGCCCGGCAGATCCGCGGCAGAGCCCGCCCCACCGCCGCCGCCGCGTCGTCGCTCAGGGCGTCCAGCGTCGCCACCGCTTCCTTCGGGATGACCAGCGTGTGCCCGCGCGAGAGCGGGAAGACATCGAGGAACGCCAGGACCGCCGCGTCCTCGTACACCTTGTGACAGGGGATCTCCCCGCGGATGATCTTGCCGAAAATCGTGTCGCTCATGACGAGACTTTACGGCCGCGCGGCACACCAAGCCCGCACGCGCCGACGGATCAGTTCGCCCCGATCATCCAGTCGCGCGAGGTGGCTTTGTTCGCCCATCGCTCCATATCGCGGAGATCGTCCCATCCGAGCATCTCCGCGTGACCGTCGATCGCGGTGGTGACGGCGCGATTCATGTGGCGGAGGGAGACGAACCCGGAATTGACGCCCGGAGCTTCGGCTTTGGGGTCGTACGCGGATTCCCAGCGTTCTCCCTCGGACAACGAGAACCTGGGCGGCTCGACGCGGAAGAACCCCTCAGGACGGCCCAGGTTGGGCGCGGCGGGCTGCGTCTCGCAGCGCGCCGAGACAAACGTGAGAAGCTTGCTCGGCTTGGCGACCTCGTCGAGTCTGACGATGTGCTGACGGCCAAGACGCTGCTGGAAGATGCGATCAAACGCTCCGAACCGGTCGGCTCCGCCGATGAACGCGACGTTCATCCCCAAACTCGGGAACAAGCTCACCACGTACTCGTAGGTCTGGTCCGCGCCGCCTCCGGCTTCGCCGACCGCCCGGGCCTCGCGGAGCATTTCATCAGACTGATAAAGCCCGCGAAAGTCGTACTCGAGGTACGGCGCGATCCGCCACGGATACCGCGTGGCTTCCTCGCCGTAGATCCGCTGGCCCGCCTGATTAGTCACGACCATCTGGCCCGCGACCATCGCGGTCGTCGGAATTCCCGTCAGCACCCGGCCCTTGTTGGCGTCGCTGTAGACCGTAAACGCCGTCGAGAGCTGCTTGGCCGCCGCCAGCTCGCGGCACTGCTTGCCGATGGCTTTGGCCTTCGCCAAGACCGGCAGCATGAGCGCCACAAGCAGGGCGATGATCCCGATCACCACCAAAAGCTCGATCAGGGTGAACCCGCGACGGCCACGGAGCCCGGCCACGCGTGCGGTCGTCGAAAAGAGCGGGAATTTTGGCTTGGCGAAACCAAACATCTTGTTGAACCGTAACCCTTCTTGTTCTATGGTAACTGGTTGAGACTCAGTCTCCACTGATTATCGGAAGAAGTTTTCGTCCGGTTTCCGTCAGGTTTCACAAGGAGTCGTTCAATGCTTCGAGTTGCCGCTCTGCTCGCGTGTGTTTCCGGTACGGCCGCGAGTGCTCAGGTGATCGACGTTTCCTTCACTCGTCCTTCGGCTGATCGCTGGATGTACCCGTTCAACTTCAGCCGGGGTGCGGAGCAGCGAGCTCCGACGTTCGGTGCGATCCTTCAACCGGGGTTCGACGACCGTGATGCGCAGTTCTTGCTCGGATTCACAACCGGCGGGGCGAACCCTCTCGTCACCCCGGGTTTGGGCGTGTCCAACTACCGCGTGATGTCGGCGCGGCTGACGGTCGTCGTGGCCAGCGATCTGGAAGCCGTGTACGACCCGACGGCGGACTCGTTCACGTCGCTCCTGCCCGAGGGGGATCCGCGGCGGACGGTCGACACCGATCTTGGCCGTCCGGTTGAGCTTTTCGGCGCGGGCTACCGCAACGGCTGGACGCTTGAGAGCTTCCAGGAGTCGAGCACATTCGGAGGCGTGCCGGAAGTCGACCCGGCCGAAGGGGCCCGCAACGTCTTCGCGGCGGTGATTGATGAAGCGGGCGTCGCGACGGACGTGTCGCGGCAGGTCCGGCAGGGTTTTGACGCGGTGCCGCTTGCGATCGCGACGACCGACCAAGTCGCTCCCGGCGACCACGTGCCGGCGGGGACGGTGATGACGTTTGACCTCTCGCCGTGCGACCCGTCGGTGCAGCGGTACCTCGCCGATGCGCTCAACCGCGGCAAGATCAATCTGATTGTTTCGTCGCTGGCGCCGGCGGACGGCGGCCCGGGCGGCGGCACGGGCGAGCGGGTCTACCCGACCTTCTACACGAAGGAGAACCCGGTCAATCTGCCGGCGACGCTGACGCTCACGGTCCGCGTGGGCGACCCGGCGGACTTCAACGGCGACGATTTCGTGGATTTCTTCGACTATGACGCGTTCGTCGGCGCGTTCGAGAGCGGCGGCGAGGGCGCGGACTTCAACATGGACTGCTTCATCGACTTCTTCGACTACGACGCGTTTGTCGAAGCGTTCCAGGGCTGATCAACTCAACCGAAGCATCACTTGGGCGTGACAGGAGACGCCGGGGCCGATTCGGCTTCCGGCGCTTTTTCATCGAGAGGATTGGCCTGGCCGGGCTGAAGCAAGCCGGGATCCACGTCGCGGGCGCCGCTCTTGAGGTGCTCCTCGCCCGTGCGGTACTTGGGCCGGGCTTTGATCGCGGCTTCCAAGCGGTGCTGACGCCACTTGTAGTCTTCGAGGACCTTGGGATCGCGCTCGACCATGAGGCCGCGGCGGACGAGCTCGAGGCATTTCTCCTCGTCGTACGTGGTCAGCGAGCTGGTCTCGATCGCGCCGCGGAGGGCGAGCGGGTCGTTGGGCGTCAGTTCGAGCGCACGGAGGAAGTAGTCGCGGGCGGGCGTGGGCTGACCGGCGTTGCGGTAGATGATGCCCAGGTTGATGAGCGCGCCCTGCGCGGTGGCGGGGTTGAGCTGGACCTCTTCTTTCAGGCGGTCGGAGGCGTCGAGGATGTTGCCCTCCTCAAGCAGCGCAACACCGAGATTGGTGCGCACACCGGGGAGTTCCGGAAACGCATCGATCGAGCGGTAGTAGAGCTCGATGGCCTGCTTGCGGTCGCCGGCGGTCTGAGCTTCGCGGCCGCGAGCGGCGAGGCGAACGGCTTCCTGGCGGCGTTCCTCGAGAGCCGTGCCGTCGTCGTAACGCGGCGTGGAGTTGCAGCCAGCGGCGGTGAGGAGCACGAAGCCAGCGAGCAGCGTGCGCACGCGGCGGGACGAGATGGATGCGCTCATGAAGCTCAGCATCGTCAGTTTTCCTTCTTCTCCCACCGGATGAAGGTGACGGAGATGGTCCAATCGTTGGGGCCGGGGCGGAGTTGCAGTCGGTCGATCTCAAGCCCGGGGATCTCGCGGCGGGCGGCGTCGATCCACGACATCACGTCCGCGATGGAGTCATGCCGAAGATTCTGGTACACGAAACGCTTGGGGATGTTGCCGCTCTCGGCCGCGCCGGTCTGTTCGCGGGCGGGAGAGCTGGCGAGCACCGCCTGCAAGCGGTCGTTGGGGCAGATCTGCTGAAGCTTGAGCGGGATGCCGGGGATCGGCGCGTTGGCGCGGCTGTCGCGGACGCTCTTGAGCTGCTGGCGGAGTTCCTTGATCTTGCCGCCGCGTTCCTGGATGACCGAAGCCTGAGCCACGCGGGCTTGCACCTGCTGCACGGCCCGGCCGCGGGCACCGTGCGACAGGAAGACCGCGCCGAGCGCCACGACCAGCAGGAAGAGAGCCAGCACGAGCAGCACCGCGGGGGTGTTTCGGCGCGAAGCGGCGGCGGCGATCGCCGCGCGGTCGCCGCGCCGTTCCAGCAGAGCTTGGTGCTCGGAGGGAATCATGAGTTGCTCCCCGGCGCGGCCGCGGGCGTGGTGGCCGCGGGTTTGGGTGTCGCTGCGGCGGGCTTGGCCGCGTCGGGCTTGCCTTCGGGCGCGATCCAGAGACCACGGAAGGTGTACTCGAACCCTTCGCCGCCGCGGCCGGGGTTGGAGCTTGACTGCCAGTTCGTGAGGTGCGAACCGGAGATTTCCTTGAGCGCCTGCTCGATGGCGGTGGCTTGTTCGAGGGTCGCGTTGACCTTGACGGTCGCGCCGGCGTTGTCGATGGTGATGTCGGTCAGGTGGACCTCGGGGTCGCCGAAGACCATCGTGAGCGTCGCGAGTTCGTCCATGACGGGGCGGATCTCGCTCCGCGAACGCTTGGGGGCGTTGACCTCAAGCTGAAGCTTGCCCAGTTCGGTGCCGAGGCGATCGGGGACGGTCTCGACGTTCTCGAGCAGCTTGGCGTCGATCTCGCGGACGAGGGGACGCCAGGAATCGATCGCGCTGATCGCGGCCGCCTGTGCTTTCCCGGCTTCGGACCGCAGGGCGTAGGCATAGACACCCGCGGCGGCGGCGAGGGACGCGATCGCGAGCGAAACGGTGATGTAGAACCGGCGGTGGGCGCTCGTCGGGCGTGTCGACAGACCGGCGATCGAGCCAACCGGGGGCCGCGCACCTTCGATGCCGCCCGGGGCGTCGTCGATGCGCTCGGCGAGTTTGGTCAGGGTCGCGCCGAGGGGGTCGCGGTCCTCGGCCATGTCCACCGTCGCGCCAGGCAGCGTCTTGGTCAGCGACTGCCCGAACGCGGCGAGGCCGGCTTCGTACTCGGCTTCCTTGCCAGCGGGAGCGGCGGGGATGACAGCGATGATGCGAACGGGCGAGCGGCCGAGTTCAAGGGACCAAGCGAGCCACTCGGTCGCGAGGCGAGAGGCTTCGCGGGTGCCGATGACGATGTGGTGCGAGGGTCCGGTGTCGCGGCCGGGGAAGGACCCGGTACGACCGGCTTCGACGATGGCACCTTCGTGCGCGAGACGTTCGGAGGGGACGCGCATCGAGCCGCCAGCCAGAAGCGTGCCGCCGCAG
>JBIKTT010000001.1:0-21273 GCA_044347925.1 Phycisphaerales bacterium | reverse complement strand
TGACGGGTGCGGGGAAGGCGTTCTGCGCGGGGATGGACCTCAAAGCGGTGCTTGACAACCACGAGCTTGCGCTCGCGCTGCTGACGTCGCTTGGCGAACTGACGCTGAAGCTTCGGGCGTTGCCGCAGGTGCTTGTGGCGCGGGTGAACGGAGCGGCGATCGGGGGCGGGTGCGGTCTGACGACGGTGTGCGACTTTGCGATCACGCACGCGGATTCGGTGATGGGGTTCCCGGAGGTCGATTTGGGCGTGTGTCCGGCGGTGGTGGCGCCGTGGCTGGTGCGCCGGCTTGGCGCGGGGAAAGCGCGGACGGTTCTGCTTCGCGGGGGGACGATGTCGGGGCAGCAGGCGTACGACATCGGGATGGTGTCGGGCGTGGTGGGGGCGGCGGGCGATCTTGACGGCGCGACGGGCGAGCTTGTTACGCGGCTTGCGCAGGGCGGGGGGGATGCGCTGCGAGCGACGAAGGGGCTGCTCAACGACATCGACGGCTCGCGTGATGCGGAGCTGGTGCGTAAAGGCGCGCGGCTGTCGGCGGACGTGCTGAGCACGCCGGAAGCTCAGGAAAGGCTTCGGGCGAGGATGAAGTCCTGATCGGGCGTGTGGACGGGTGCTGGAGCGACCAGACTTGACACGTCGCGGTCGGAGTCGCGGTCCAGTCCGGCTTCGCGGCGGTTGAACCCGATGATCGCCATCATGATGTACCCGATGATGCACGCGACGTACATCCCCTTGAGGCTTCCGCGGTCGGTGACGGCGAAGAGGTAGTAGAGCACCGCGATGCCAAGGAAGGGGACGAACGGGGAAAGCAGGATGACGATGCCCCAGCCGATCTCACCCTCTCGGAAGGGCGTGAAGACGAGCATGACCATCGTGACGATGGCCATCAACATGTACGTGATCGCGAACAGGCCGACGAACTGATCGTCCTTGATGTCGTTCATCGCGAGCGCGAAGAGCACGCCGAGGATCGACGAGCAGATGAGGAACGCGCCCCATCCGCCGACCTCGATGGAGATCCGCTGGGGGCGGGAACCGGAGGCGCTCTTGGGAGCTTTCTCCGCGGCGAGCACCTTCGTCTTGATCACCTTGCCCGTCTGCGCGTTGTAGCCGCAGACGAGGCAGACGGTTGCGCCCGGGGACATGGCGGCGGAACAGGCGTTGCAGGTCGTGGCTCGCAACTGGACCGCGGGTGCGTCCTTGGAGGCGGTGATGGCGGGGAGGGCTTCGCCGAGGATCTTCTCCATGATCGGGTCGACCATCGCGGGCGGCTCGGCGGGCTTGGCGACCGTGCGGCTGCCGGGGAGTGGCGTGGGATCGGGGGCGGGCTTGGACGTCAGCATCGCCGGCGGGGAGGTCTGTGCAGCGCTCTTGGCGCTGCAGGACTGGCAGAAGTACCGGCCCTGCACGTCCTTGGTGCGGGGCTTGTCCGAAACATCAAGGCCGCACAGGTTGCACACTTTCTGCTTGACGCCGGACATGCAAACTTCTCCCGAATGAAGCGGAGAGCGTATCCGAAGCCGGTGGAATTGAAAAGCCCGATGGAAAGGGTTCGTTTACCAGCCTGGCTTGGGGGCGGGCGGGCCGCTTCGGGCGGCGGCTTTGGGCATGGCCGCGGCGCGGGGCCTGAAGCCCTTGGCGACGATGTAGGTTTCGCGGCTGACATCGCGGCAGGCGTGGGGCTTGAACCCCTGGGCCCGGGCGAAGATCGCTTGGGTTTCTCGGACTACGTCCATGTAGTCGGTGCCCTCGAAGATCTTCATCGTGAGGTTGCCACCGGGGCGGAGCACCTCGGGGAGGAGTTCGAGGACGCGTCGGCAGAGGCGGGCTGAGAGGAAATCATCGCCGTGGCCGGAGGTGTTCGGGGCCATGTCGCTGATGACGACATCGAAGAACCGGCCGGGGTTGAGCTCGTTGCGGATGTGCGCGAGGAGATGCTCGGCGGAGGCGTTGAAGGCGTCGCCGATCTCCGCGATGACCTTGGCTTCTCCCCACGAGGTCGCGATGGGGTTGGTTTCGAGGAGGTCGATGCCGACGACGACGCCGGTCTTGCCGACGGCTTCGCTCGCGGTCTGGAGCCAGGAACCCGGCGCGCAGCCGAGGTCCAGGACGCGGTCGCCGGGGCGGAAGAGGCGGTGTCGTTCGTCGATTTCCTTGAGTTTGTAGGCCGAGCGCGCGACGTACCCCTCGGCTTTGGCCTGTCGGAAGTACGCGTCGTGGAGTTTGCGGGGTTGGGGCATCGCCGGAGCAGGTTATGGCCGCCTGGCGTGCAAGGCGCAATCGGATCGTCGGGTATTACTGACCGCCCGGGATGGGGAGATCGGTTCCGCTCAGTCCTTCGCGGGTTGTGGCGAAATGGGCGGCGGAGAATGTCGCGTTCCCGCGGGGCTGACCGTTGGGGAAGCCGGGCTGCCATTCCTGGTTGCGACTTTCAATCTGGTACCGATAGGACCAGGTGGTGTTCGGGTTGTTCGGTCTCTGCCAGTCCCAGCCGCGAAGGGTGCTTCCGGTTCGCGTGGTTCGCGTGTTGATCACGCCTCCATCGAAGAAGAGCATCGGCTGCTTGGTGTCCGCGAAGTTCCAGTAGACTGCGGTGGGGGTGAAGTGCCTTGCGCCGCGATCCCACAGATAGACCTTCGTGGAAGGGAAGCGGATCTGGCTGAGGCGCCGGTTGCCGAAGTTGCTGACGTCGCGCGTAAAGCCGCCGAGGCTGGTGTACATTGAAGCTGAAGTGAAGTTCCAGGACGAAGTGGCCTCCGAAGGTCGGTCGGCGGACCAGGTGTATCCACCGCGTTGATACGAGGAGATGTAGGGCCACCGCTTATCCCCGTTCTGAAGCGCGCCGGGGCCTCCGGGTGCCGGAACGCCCAAGTTGTTGTAGTTCAGCGGGTCGCTCTGCCAAGTCAGAAGCGTCGAGTCCTCCGGGCACGCCCAGCGTGCCGAGGGAAGAGATTCCTGTTCGTGCTCGACGATGGCCAGATGGGAGAAGTTGATGGACGCCAGGAAATTCTCGATCCGTTGAATGTCCGAACGGTTGGAACGCCTCCGGATGATGTCGACCGCCTGATCCGAGACGGATTGAGAGTCGCCGAAGGGGTTGTTGCTGTAGATGACCTGAATACCAAGCCCGGGGTTGCCGTAGCGCACGGTCCGTCCCGGTGTCCCCTGCAACGCGGCGAGTCGGTCCTGAAAGTCCAGGCCGTAGCGGGCCGTACTCGCGCCGATCGACTTGAGCCGACTCATGCAAACGCTCATCCGGCTTTGGCCGCCGGCCTGCACGGCGAGCGGCACGAACAGCGCGGCGGCGAGGCCGGCGAGCGCGGTGAGGGTCGTCAGATCTCGGAGGGCGAAGGCGCGACGCGTCTCGGAATTGCTCATGAAAGCAGACTAACAGACGTCCTGCGGGTTCGCAAGTTAAGTTCAGAACGGGCCGTTGGCGGTGCCGATGGCGCTCCACGCGCCGACCTCGACCTTCACATCGCCGCTGGCGCTGAGCATCGACCACGTTTTCGTGCCGCCGTTGAGCGAGGCGCTGAAGGTGGTGAGCGTTTTCTTGACGGATTCGAGGCCGTCGGCCCGGACGTTCACCTGCGGCTCGCCCTTGGGCGTGTTGACCTCGAGGCGTCCCTGGGAGCTTGTTGGAACAAGGATCGAGATGTCGCCCATGGTGGTGCGGAGGGAGACGGCTTCGGCGATGCGCCGCGTGGTCTCGATCCTGATGTCGCCGCCCTCGCCGCCCTTGTACCCGTTCTCGACGGTGATCTCGCCGCCGATGTTGCGGAGGACGACCGCGCCGCCGGAATTGCGGACGCGGATGCCCTCGCAGGTGGGGGTCTGGATGAGCAGGCGGACGGAGGATGGCTTGGTCTTGGCGTCGCGGGTCGTCATGACGCGGAGCACCGGCTTGCCCTGCACGGCGACGACCTCGGCGGCGTACCAGGACTTGACGGTGGCGTCGTCGGTGAGCCGCATGAACTGGCTGGACTCATCGAGGACCCAGGCCCGCAGGGTGGGCTGCGTCAGGGTCGGGATGACCTCGACCTCGACCGAGCCGCGGAAGTTCTCGATGTCGACCATGAGGGGCCGGTCGAGGCGTGAGACGGAGTTGGCTTTGCTGACCCGAAGGTCGTGCGTGGTCGGGACCGAGCAGCCGGTCGCGGCGAGAAGCAGGCCGGCAAGGGCGGTGGAAGCGAGGGCTTTGAGCGTGCCGCGGGTGGTCATTCAGAGCTCCGGTGGGCGGTCGGGTTCTTCAAGGGTGGGCCCCAGAGGGGCCGGGACGGGAAGGGCGAGGACGGGAGTTGTACGCCTGTTCCCGGCTTTGGGACGGCGGACCCAAGCGGTACGCCCGGGACGGGCGCGTGGTGCGTCCGCGGGGGATCTATCGACCGGTAGGGGCGTTCATCCGCAAAGGAGGGGGTCGCCGGGGGTCGGCGTGCGGGGGTGTTCGGATTCGGGTAAGATCATGCTGCCCTCGTTTCGGCCCGCGATGGGCCGGGAAGGGTTGTAAGCGTGTTCCAGCGCCCGGCTGGGTGCTTGGACGATCAGAGGTTTGGTCGGCGGGAGATTCCCGCTGTATGAAGGTTGATGGTCAGGATGGGTCCCGAGCGTCGGCGAGAAGATCGCGATGGTCGGGACGGGCAGGGGTGGGTCGCGGGCTTGGGCTTGGTGGTTTTGGGTGGGGATGCCCGCGAGCGGAAGCAGGAATGGAGCGTCACGTGGAGTGGATTGGCCGGGCGTGGGTGGTCGAGGTTGGTGGAGGGGCGCGCGAGCGCCGCTTGGCGAGGCCGATGAGCAGTTCCTGTCCGCGATCCTGATTGATTGACAGACCGACCGAGGTCGACCATGTCCCGTGCCGCGGCGCTTTCTGGAAGGAAGGTGCCGGATGGATCTTTTTCTCTCTCCCGTGCTCGCCGATGTGACCAACGTCGTCGCCGGCGCCATCGGCGCTGGTGCGATCGTCATCGGGCTTCTCATCGGCGCGGCCGTCGGGTTCAGAATGCACAAAACCTCGACCGCGGGGGTCGTCGAGGAAGCCAACGCCAAAGCCCGCGAGATCACCGCGAGGGCCGAATCCGATGCACGGGCTGGCGCTGACCGCGTCCGCCTCGAAGCCGAACAGAAAGCGCTCGAAGCCAAGAAAGCCGCCGAGAAGGAGCTTGACGGGGCCCGCAACGAACTCCGCGAAGCCGAACGCCGCCTCCAGAAACGCGAGGACGCTTTTGACCGCAAGGAAGACGCTCTGAACCAGAAGGAGCAGGCCCTCCAGCGGAAAGACGGCGACCTGCAGCGGCAGATCGACCAGTACAAGACCAAGGAAGCCAAGCTTGGCGAGAAGGAAGCCGCCCTCGACAAGGCTCTCGAAGAGCAGACCAACAAGCTTTACCAGCTCACGCAGCTCTCGCCGGCCCAGGCCAAAGAGGAGCTCCTCCGCCGCGTCGAGGATGAGTGCCGCTTGGACGTCGCCAAGGTTGTCCGCAAGATGAACGAGGAAGCGGAAGCGGAAGCCAAGAAGAAAGCTCAGGAAATCACGCTCATGGCCGTGCAGCGGTACGCCACCGAGCACACGCAGGAATCGACCGTCCGCGCCGTGGCTCTCCCGAGCGACGACATCAAGGGCCGCATCATCGGCCGCGAGGGGCGGAACATCCGCGCGATCGAGAAAGCGACCGGGGTCGACATCATCGTCGACGACACGCCCGGTGTCATCGTCGTCAGCTGCTTCGACAAGGTCCGTCAAGCGGTGGCGGTCGAGTCGCTCGAACGGCTCATCGCCGACGGCCGGATGCACCCGTCACGCATCGAAGAGGTCGTCGAGAAGGTCAAGAGCGAAATCGAGGGCAAGATCATCCAGTTCGGCAAGGACGCGATCTTGGAAGCCAACCTCCGCGGCATCCACCCCAAGATCAGCGAAGCGATGGGCAAGCTGCGGTACCGCACGTCCTACGGCCAGAACGTCCTCCGGCACTCGATCGAGGTCGGGTATCTGTGTCAGATCATCGCGGAGCAGCTTGGCTTGGACGGTGCGCTCGCCCGCCGCTGCGGGTTCCTGCACGATATCGGCAAAGCGATGGACCACGAGATGGAGGGCGGGCACCCGAAGATCGGCATGGACTTCGCCAAGCAGTACGGCGAGAAGGACCCGGTCCTCAACGCCATCGGCGGCCACCACGCGGATATCCCGTCGACGAGCTTCTACACGCCGATCGTGATGGCGGCGGACGCGGTATCGTCGGCTCGTCCGGGCGCTCGCCGCGAGAGCATGGAGAAGTATGTTCAGCGGCTCAATGAGCTTCAGGACATCGCGATGGGCTTCCGCGGCGTGACGGAGGCGTACGCGATCCAAGCGGGCCGCGAAGTGCGCGTGATGATCGACGCGGCCCGCGTGGGCGATGATGAAGCGTACCTGATCGCTCACGACATCGCCAAGCGCGTGAGCGAGCAGATGACGTTCCCGGGGGAGATCAAGGTGACCGTGCTTCGCGAGACTCGGGCGATTGAGATTGCGAGGTAAGTAGTCACGGAGTCGTGAAGTGACGGACTTCGCCGTCGAGGATGGTCGCGGTGAACTGGCACCTGCACGATCCCGGGCTTTGGCTGACGCTTGGAGCGTGGGTCGCGGGCGCGATCGGAGCGTGGCTTGTCGTGCGTGGCGTGCGGGGCTTTCGGCTTGGTGCGACCGCGTGCCGAGCGTGCGGATATGACGTTGCGGGAGTGGTGAGCGGCGTATGTCCGGAATGCGGGCGAGAGCCGGGGCTTGATCGCCGGGGAAGCGGCCGATCCAAATGGGTGACGCTCGCACTTGCGATCATTGCGATTGGGAGCATTGCAACCCAGTGGTGGTGGGTTTCGCCGCTTGCGGATCGGATCTGGGCCGGCTTGCCGAAGCGTGTGCTCGTGGAGTCGTTCAATGTGGAGGGACTTTCTTGGCGCGTTTACACGGGGCGCGGCGAGCGGACCGAGCCCAAGCCAGCTGGTCAATTGTGGGATCAGGAAGCTCGCATTCATCACCCGCTTCTCGGCTGGATTGCGGTAAATCCGCCGGGACAGTCCGTGAGCCTGCCGAACGGCGTGGAGGGGCTGGATCCGCTTGACGTCACGGGCGATGGCGTCGCAGAGCAGTTCCTCGGCGCAGGGTCCTGGGAGATCCGCAGTTGCCGCACGCTTTACGTCATCAATCGTGCCTCGGCGGATTGGCCGGTAGTCGCCATCGAGGGCGAACGTTCCTTGCCGACACTCGATGATGTTGACGGCGATGGAGTGCCCGAGATCGTGGTCGAGGAAGGGGCATTTGCGGAGTGGGACGAGGCCTTTGGAGATTCGCGGGTCCCCCGAGTGATCTTGACGATGCGGGCTGGCTCGCTTCGCCCGCTGACTTCCGCGATGCGCCGGCCGCGGCGAGAATCGTTGGAGAAACCGGGGGACCAGTCGCTCTGGAGCTTCATTCTCGAGTTGATGTACGAGGGCAACGAGAAGCGGGCGTGGGAGTACTTCGACCGTGTGTGGCCATCGGTAGACGGGGACGTCAAACGGCAAGCTCGGGCGAAGTTTCTCGAGCAGCTCGAATCGTCGAAATGGTGGCCGATGATTCGAGAGGCTTACCAAGCCGAGGCGCGTTGATCGCGCCGAGCGTCATCTTTCGCACTCGTCTGAAGCGGACGACTTCGACGGCACGGGTGTGTCTACGAGCCCGCAGCGCCAGCAAGGGGCGGGCGTGCGACCGGAGAGGATGCTGATCTTGCGAGGGGGTACCCGATGAGGAGGGGGTTGGGCCCTTGCTTGCGCTGCGGACTCGTACGTTCAAGATTGGTGGCGTGGGCGCGATCAGTTCGGGATGATGACCTTCGACTGCATCGGCGAGAGGCCGCTGTAGTAGGCGCCGCTGTTCACGCCCGCTTGGTCGCCGGAGTGGTACGGGATGCGGCTCGCGTTGTTGAAGGTCACCGGCGAGTGGATGGCACGCGTCTGGTCGCCCAGGCTGGTGAGGGGCTTGCCGGCCGCGGCTTCGCGGGCGCCTTCGGGGGAGAGGCCGACCTGCCGCTGCGTGTCGAGCACACGGAGATGGGTCATCGACGGGCCCATGGGGATCGCGTTCGCCATCGAGGGATAGGGCAGGGGCACGGGTGCGGGGCCCGCGGGGATGAGCGACGAGCCGGGCACGAACAACGCCGAACTGGATGTGGGCAGGGGCATGGGAGCTCCTTGGACGCGGGACGATCGATTCTAGCCTGATCTGGTGGTGCAACGAGGCTCCTCTTCCGACCAGCGGGCTGCGGAGTGTTGCTTCAGCGCAGCGTGTGCTGCGGAACAAAGTGCTAGGTCAGCGGGGGTGGGTTGCGGTATGCTGCGGGCCCACGCTGGCGTGGACGAGGAGAGGCGACATGAGGCAGCGTGCGGTACGGGCGTTTGCGGCGGTGGCGAGTGCGATCGGGATGTTCTCGGGCGTCGGAGGCGTGTGCGGACAGACGGTGACGCCGGCGTTTACCTACCAAGGGGAGCTCACGGCGAACGGCGAGCCGGTTTCGGGGCTGCATGACTTTGTGTTCCGGGTGTACAGCGCGGCGGGGGCGCAAGTTGGGCCAACGTTGTGCGCGGACAACATCGCGGTCGTGGGCGGGCGGTTTACGGTGTCGCTCGACTTCGGGCTCCAGTTCGTGTTCAATGGCAATCAGCGGTTTTTCGAGGTGCAGGTGAGGCCCGACACGGGGCTGGGCTGCGGGGACGGATTGGGGCTGGTGACGCTCGGGCCTCGGCAGGAACTGACAGCCGCGCCGTTCGCCACGCGGGCGACGACCGCGGCCAACGCGGATCAGGCGGTGCTTGCGAACACCGCACTGGCGGCGACGGACGCGAACAATCTCGGCGGCCAGAACCCGGCGTTCTACCAGAACGCGGCCAACCTAACTGCGGGCTTCATCTCGAGCGACCGGGTGCTGGGGTCCTTCAACAACGCGGTACAGTTCACCAACGCGTCCAGCACGTTCGCGGGTTCGGGTGCCGGGCTTACGTCGCTCAACGCGACGAACCTGGCGACTGGGACAGTGGCGGACGCGAGGCTGCCTTCGAGTTTGCCCAGACTGAGCGCGGCGCAATCGTTCACCGGGGCCAACACGTTCTCGAACGCGTCGAACTCGTTCGTCGGCACGTTCAACGGGTCGGGTCTTGGCCTGACGGGGCTCAACGCGACGAACCTGGCGTCGGGGACGGTGGCGGACGCGAGGCTCTCGGCGACGGTGGCGCGGCTCAATGTGGCCCAGATCTTCACGGGGGCGCAGACATTCTCAGCGTCGGCGGGGACGCGCTTTACGACGCCGGTGGCGATCGGGGTTGCGACGGCGCTGTCCCCGTTGCACGTGGCGGACGGCGTGTCCGGGCTCGCGGCGGCGTCGTCTCGAACGACGGGGTTCTTTGAGTCCAGCGGGATCAACTACTTGCAGGTCGCGTCACCGCTTGCAACGGAGAAAGGTCTGGCGTTCGGCGATCCGACGAGCGGGTTCCGCGGCGGGGTGTACTACGACGGGGTCGGGGTCTTCACCGACATGATGAACTTCCGTACGGGGGGGAATGCGACGCGGATGGTGATCAATGGGACGGGCGATGTCGGGATCGGGACGACGCAACCGACCGAGAGGCTGCATGTGGTGGGGAATCTGCGTGTCGATGGCGCGGTGACGGTGGCGACGGCGACGCGGTTCCTGGCGATCGGGCCGGTGGCGTTTGATTTCGACAGTAGCGTGGCCTCGACAACCGATTACGACCGCGATGAAGCTAGTTTCTTCTCGTTGGCACCTGCTGGCCGGTTCGTGAAGTGGATGGCGCCGGTCGAGTTACCGCACGGTGCGGTGATCACGGAACTCAGGTTTTCATGCATCGAAAATTCGTTGGATGAGGACATCGTTTGTAGTTTGCGGCGAGGGCCGTTCACATCGACCACCCCCTCCACCGTCGCGACCGTAGCGAGCAGTGGGGCGGTGAACGGGGTGCGGCAGCTCGCTACGGTGACGAATCATGTTGTGGACAACTCGGTCCAGACTTACACGGTTTCGCTCTCGTACAACAACCCCGCGAACCCACTGCAAATCAGAATCCTCGGCGTTCGGATCACCTACACGGTGACGTCGCCGCTGCCTTGAAGGCGCGTCAGCGCACGTGCATCACCGTAAAGCCGTCGTCGCCCTTGCTGCCGACGGTCTGGATCGACGTCGCGTCGACGCGGCGGCGGATCTCGGGGTCGGTGGCGATCAGGTCGTTCAGGCGACGGACGCGAAGGGAACGGGGACGGTCGGGGTGGGACCGGACGGAAAGTCGAGTGGACCGGGCATCGGTGGACTCCTCGCATTCGCGACGCGGGCGCTTTGGTAGAGCTTAGGGCGGTACCGGCTTCGAACGGTTCCCGGGGGATCCCCAAGGTCCGCAAACGTTGCGTGCTGGTCGAGCGGCTTGCCGAGAAGGGTCTGGTTCGGGAGGGGGAACGAACCGGCGCGTGAAGTTGGGCGATTCTGAACGGATTTTTCGCGGACGGCGCGCCAATTCGTGGTTCGTGTCTGTCTTTCTTCGCAGATACTGTTGATTCTTCGCCCCGCTCCGAGTCGGGGGGGCGATGGCATGGGAGAGAACTGATGCAATTGCGTGCTTTTGTGCGGAAGTCGGCGGCGGCTTCAGCGTGGCTTGTTGCGGCTTTGGCGGCGGCGACGGTCGGCGCGGCACCCGTCTCCTGGACGGGTCTTGGCGACGGCGTGAACTGGAGCGATCCGCTGAACTGGTCGGGGAACGCCCTTCCGGGTCCGGCCGACGACGTGACGATCAACATCGCGGCGAATCCGACGATCATCGTCAGCGGCGTGAACCCTGTCATTCAGAGCTTGTCGACCGCGGAAGAGCTCCGCATCTCGGCCGGAGCGACGTTCACGACGGCGACAGCGGCCTGCACGGCTCCGGTTCGTCTGGGCGGCGGGACGATCGCGGGCGGCGCGTGGACGTTCACGAACGGCGCGGCTCTCTTGATCGTTGGAACGGCGGAAGGCCGGTTGAACAACCCGGCGATCAGCGGCGATGTGATCCATGTGGACGTCAGCTCGCGTCTCCGCGTGAACGTGAACACGACGTTCACGGCGATGCGATTCCGCGGCAACAACCAGTCTGCGGCGTTCGAATCCGGTTACGTGCTGAACTCGCTCATCATCGCCGACCCTGTTTCGTCCGCGTCGGCGTGGGTCGAGACGCTTGGGAACGGTTCGTTCACCGTCGGCTCCACCGGCGTGATTGCGACGCTCCCTGGCGTTCAGTCGACGATCGCCGTCGGTCAGCCCTACTGGTACTCCTCGACGACGGCGCTGACCGTCCAGGGGCTGATCTCCAACCGCGGGCCCGGCAGCATGACGGTCGACCCTTCGACGTTGTCGGTCGCCGCCAGCGGGACGATCGAGAACATCGGCACGGGTTCTTCGACGGTGGGCGTGCGCACGGCACCCCTCACCTGGACGAACAGCGGCACGATCTCTGTTACCGCCGGTCGCATGACGCTCACGGATACCTTCACCAACTCCGGAACGCTGCAGATCACGGGCGCGGGCCGTCTGGTGCTCGACGGCGCCTGGACCAACAGCGGGACGATCGCGCTTTCGGGTTCGGGGCGTCTTGATCTCCATGGCTCGTTCACAACGGCGGCGATCGGCACGATTACCCGCGGCGGCGGCGGTACGGATGGGACCGTCGCGGTCATGGGCGCGTGGAACAACACGGGCGCGACCTACACCTTCGGCACCGCCGGTTCGTTCCTGCTTGATGGCGGCACGATCACCGGCGGCACGATCAGCCCTGGCCTCGGCGGCCAGACGCTGATTCCGGGCAACTCGACGAACACCCTGAACGGCGTCAACTACACCGGCGAACTGGTCCTCGACACCTCGAGCGGCCGTCTGCGTGTGGATTCCAGCACGACCCTTGGCGGCGTTCGCGTCCGCGCTGGCAACGGCGGCGTCTCGTTCGCTCCGGGGTATGTGATCAACTTCCCGATCATCATCGAGAGCAACGCTTCGATCGGCACCGTCGGGTTTGACACCAACGGCAACGGCACGCTGACGTTCGGCTCTTCCGCGTCGATCTCAAGCATCGGCACCTGGACGGGAACGCTCAGCTTCGGTCCCTCGTGGTGGTCTTCCGCGTCGGCCGAGTTCATCGTGCAGGGCACGATGGCCGTGGGCGGCACGGGGCGGACACTCCGCGTGGGCGGAACGGTCGCGACGATCCGGTCGGGCGGAGCGGTGAACGTCTCGGGCGGGACCACGCTCGTGATGGATGTCTCGGGCGGACAGGGCAGCTCGTGGAGCTGCGCCGGCTCGATCTCTGTCGCGGACGGTGTCTTTCAGGCGAGCGACACCTGGAGCATCACCGGCAGCGTCCTGGCGACAAACGCCACCATCACGCTCGATGGTGTCTATTCGACCTCGAGCGTCTCGCGGATCAACCGCACCGGCGGGGTGCTCAACCTTCAGGGGCAGTGCGACAACACCGGGCGGACGACCGTGCTTGGCCCGACGACCGGCTCGTGGCGCGTGATCAGCGCGACGATCACCGGCGGCACAATCGACGGAACGCCCACCGACCGGCTTGTGATCACGTCCAGCGGAGGCACGCTGATTGACGTCACGCTCGCCGACGAGTTGGTTCTTGATGATGGCAGCAGTGCGCGGGTGCGTTTGCTTGGAACCACCACCATGCCCTCGGCGAGATTGGTTTCTCTTTCCGCCGGCCTGTCATACGGAAGCGGCGCGGTGATCAACTACCCGATCGTTTCGGCGTCGCCGACGGCGACGACGCACGGCATCGACTCGGCGACTGCCGGCGCGACCCTGACCATCGGCCCCTCCGGTTCGTTCACGACCGCTCCGGGCACGCTGGGGTCGCTCTCGGTGGGCGCGGTCTGGTGGAGCAACGAGACCGCCACCCTCAACAACCAGGGTTTGATCGCGGGGAGCGGGCTCAACCGTCCGCTGACGATCCAAGCCACGACGGCCTTCAACAACACCGGAACGATCCGGGTTCGCAACGGCGTCGACGCGACGATCCGGGCTCTGACCGGCAATGCGGCGGGGTTCGATATCCTCGACGCGGGCTCCACGATCGAGATCAACGGCAACTACAACCTGACGGGTACGCTCACGGTCAACCCGGGCACGCTGGCGCGTCTCCGGGGCACCTGGACGAACACGGGCACGATCAACGTGGCCGCGTCCGGCGTTCTCGAACTGGACGGCACGTTCACGCTCGCCTCGCTGGGCACGTTCACCAACGCGGGTGGCAGCGTGGCGATCATCGGCACGCTCAACAACACTTCCAATCTCACGCTCAACGCGGCCACCGGCTCCTGGACGCTCGGTTCGGGGGCCCGGATCATCGGCGGCACGGTCAGCCAGACGCAGGGCAGCCGCCTCTTGTTCGCCGGCGAAAGCACGATCGAGAACGTGCAGTTCACCTCCGAGCTCAGTATCGGCGGCAGCAACGCGCGGGTTCGCCTCGAAGGCACCAGCCGGGCGGCTTCCTACCGACTCTCGGGGACGAGCCCCGGTCTTCTCTTTCCGCCGGGCCACGTGATGAACGAGACGATCATCGGCGAAGGACCAAACACCAAGGGCGTCGAGCTCTGGGCCAACGGCACGCTGACCATCGGCCCTTCGGGGCGGATCTCCAACACGGGCGGCGGGATCTCCGTGGGTTCGTTCTGGTCTTCCGGCAACTCACGCGTGCTCGTCAACCAAGGCGTGATCGAGTCCGCCGGGAGCTCGACGCTGTCGATCAACTCGCCGATCCTCGGCAACTACGACGCTGCCACGGGCACGCTCACGGGCGGCGTCTGGCGTGCGACGCAGGGCGCGAACCTCAACTTCGGCAGTAACACGATCCTGCGCAACAACGCCCGCATCGAGCTCGGCGGCGTCGGGGGCACCCCCAACGATCTCTCGTCTCTTTCCGAGAACCTCGGCACCCTGGAACTTCAGGACGGCCGCGACATCACGATCCTCGGCAGCCAGCAGCAGCCGACTCTCTTCACCAACAGCGGAACGATCCGCCTCGGCGCCGGCAGCCGGCTCTCGATCGGAAGCTCCTCCCGCGGTGCCGCTTTCACCCAGACCGGCACGGGCACGGTGAACTTCGACCTCGGCGGCGAGAACGTGAACACCGAGTACGGAAGCATGCGGGTCTTCGGCACCGCGACCCTCGACGGAACGGTGCAAGCCCAGTACGTCAACAACTTCCAGCGTCAGTGCGGCCAGTTGTTCCAGGTCATCGATGCCAACAACCGCGTCGGTCAGTTTGCGACCCGCAACGTGCCGCCCATCACCGACGACTCGGTCTTCCTCGTCTTCTACGGCGGCGCGGATGTGCGAATGACCGTCTCCGCTCGCTCGGACTTCAACCAGGACGGCTTCATCGACTTCTTCGACTACGACGAGTTCGTCCGCTGCTTCGAGGGCGACTGCCCCCCCGGCCTCTCGGCGGACTTCAACCTCGACGACTTTGTTGACTTCTTCGACTACTCCGACTTCGTCTTCCGGTTCGAAGCCGGCTGCGACTAAGCACCTTCACCGCGGCCCGCGCTGACGCGCGGGTCGCGGATTGTCCAAGAACTTCCGGATCAGCCGGGCTGCTTGACGTAGATGAACGCGAACCCGTCGTAGCCCTTGCTCCCCACGGTCTGGATCGCCGTCGCATCCACCCGCGGCGCGATGAACGGGTCGCTCCGGAGCGCTTCGTTCATCCGCCGGACTCCCTGCACACGGTCGTCGGAGCTCGCGGCGTCCGCCACATCGCCGGCGCGGATGA
Source organism: Phycisphaerales bacterium (assembly GCA_044347925.1). Lineage (GTDB taxonomy): Bacteria > Planctomycetota > Phycisphaerae > Phycisphaerales > UBA1924 > UBA2396. The sequence continues at coordinate 6,454 of JBIKTT010000001.1, read as the reverse complement.
CGTTGTCGACGATGATCACCCCGCCCGGCCGGGTCATGCGAACCGCCCAGCCGACGTACTCCGTGTTGCTCTGCTTGTCCGCGTCGATGAAGACAAGGTCAAACGGCCGATCCATGTCTCGCTGCACGCCGGGGAGCAGGTCCAGAGCACGCCCCACGCGAACCTCGACCCGGTCCGCCACGCCCGCGTTCTTCAGGTTCTGAGCCGCAACCTTCGCGTGCTCGGGGCTGATCTCCACGGTCAACAGCTTGCCGCTCGCCGGCAGCGCCCGAGCAAGCCAGATCGCGCTGTACCCGCCGAGGGTTCCGATCTCGAGGATGCGTTCCGCGCGGATCGACCGGGCGAACAGGTGAAGCAGCTTGCCCTCTGCTGGAGCGACGCTGATCGCCGGAAGGCCCGCGGCTTCGCAGTCCGCAAGCGTGCGATCAAGAGCGTGATCCTCCGCGTGCAGCGCCGACAGGGTGTACCGCTCGACCGCCGACCAGACCGCTTGTGACATCGCAGATCTCCCGAAGCGCCCGGGCTTCCGCCGCGGACACGAGAGGTTACGTCGCCCGAGCACTACAATCCCGCATGGCGACCCTCTCGCTCATTCTCGCGATCATCTTCGAAGCCGGGTGGGCGATCTCGATGAAAGCCTCCGACGGACTCTCCAAACCCGGCCCCGCGGCCGTCATGCTGGTCTGCTTCCTGCTCTCCGCCGTCTTCCTGGCTCTGGCCACCAGGAAGTACGAGGTCGGCGTCGCGTACGCGATCTGGGTCGGCTCGGGCGCCGCGATCATCGCGACGGTCGGGATCCTCTACTTCAAGGAACCTGCGGGCCCGCTCAAGCTCGCTTCCCTCGGCCTCGTTCTCGCCGGCGTCGTCGGCCTCAAGCTCAGCTCGACCCCGGTGCCCGACAAAGCCCGCGCAGGCGACGCGCCCGCTCCGCAGGCCGCTCCGGGAACGCCCGCGCCGTGATGATCACTTGACCCGCTTAAGCACCGCACGCTGAAGCGTCAGCGGGGTGAGCGTGCTCACCGGCGGCACGCCACGCCCCTCATCGCCCCCCGTCGTTTCCGGCGTGGCCGAATTCAGCGACAGCATCTCCGACACAAGCGTCGGCTCACCCGAGGGGCCCATCTCCATTCGGTCCGTCGTCACGATCAGCGTCTCTCCAACGCCGAACGCCGACCGGAGCGTGCCCGCGAACATCGTCGTCGGGAGGATGATGCTGTTCTTCTCGTCGATCGCGTACTTCCCCGCCGCGGCGTCCACGACCACAAGCTCGTACGGCCGCGTCTGGGAGTTCTCGCCTTCGGAGTAGACCACCGTCCACGTCCACCGCGCCGGGTCCTTCGTCGGCGCGATCGTAAGAGCCATCTCAAACGCCCGTGTCCGCCCGTCCGGCCAGTGCAGGTTCGCCGGGCCCTTCCACGTTCCCTCCCAGCCCGCGGGAAACGCGACAGGCATCGCCGAAGCGGCTTGGGAGGACGGCGCCGAGGTCGCGGGCTTGGTCGCGCAGCCGGCGAGCGCGAGAGCCAGACCGACGAGGGAGACCAATGCCGTGTGTCGCATCATGCTCCATCATTCGCCGGTCCATCGCGGCCCGCAACTCACCACGTCCCGGGCGGACGGGCTTTATCAAACGGCAACCCGCACTCCGGACAGACGCCCGTCCTCGGCAGATCGACAAGCGAGTACGCGCACGACGGACAGTGGCTCTGAAGGTCCGGAGCTTCTTCATCCGGCGACAGCGGTAGGGGATAGCACGGCGCCATTGCCTCCGGGCCGTGACGACCCACGATCAGCTCCGCGACATCCACCCCCGCTCCGCAACCCGGACAACGCGAGATGTCCTCCAGCGGGAGCGTCCGGCCGCACTCCGGGCACGGCGGGGCAAGCGACGCGTCAAGCAACGAGAGGTCCGGCTTGGCATCCTCCGGATCCAATCCCCGCGTCGGCGGAGTCCGCTTGAACTCGTCGAAAAGCGACCTTCCCCGCGCCGCATCCGCCGACCCGACCGCGACATCGATGCCCAGAAGCCCCGGGTACGGCTCACCCTGATTGAAAATCCGAGCGTCTGGAATGCCCGCCTCGCGAAGGTACGCCACAAAGTGCATCGCTTCGATCGAAGTGGCGAACCGGCCGACGACTTCCATGACGTAAGGGTAGCGAGCGCCGACAGAGCCAAAGCCTGACCCGCCGCGAACAGCATGGCGCGTGGCCGCGTCTTGACCGCCGAACGACCAGTCCAAAGCGACAGGGGCCAGAAAGAAAAAGCCGCCCGAACTTCGAGCGGCTTGCGTGCAAGCATGGGACGACGGACGAGGCCCGTGGATCAAGAGGCCATGTCGGCGGAGCGGCCCGCGGCTTGAGCGTTACCGCCCGTACCGGCGGACGACGCCCTTGACCACGCCCTGGATCTGGCAGAACTTGACGCGGATCGGGTCAAACGACGGGTTCGCCGGCTGAAGGCGGATGTGGTCGTCTTCCTTGAAGAACGTCTTCAGGGTCGTCGAGCCGTCCGGCAGGAGCGCCACCACGCGATCGCCGTTCTGAGCGACCTGCGTGCGTTCGATGAGAACGAAGTCGCCGTCGAGGATGCCCTCGTCACGCATCGAGTCGCCCTCGACCTTGAGCGCGAAGGTGGAACCGCCGCGGGTGTTGCTTTCCTCGCCAAAGTACTCGATCAGGTCGAGTTCATCGTGATCGGCGACCTTCTCGATGGGGTTTCCGGCCGCGATCTTGCCCACGAGGGGGAAACGCAGGGGCCGGGACTCATCCGGGACCGAGATTCCATCCGCGATCGACAAAGAGCGAGCCTTGTTCGGCTCGCGAACCAGCGCGCTCTTCTTGATGAGGGCTTCGACGTGCTCGAACACCGTCACCTTGCTCACGCCGATCTCGTCGGCCAGTTCCTGCATCGTCGGGGAGTACCCCCGGCGAACGCGCCAATCGCGAATGAGCTGCAGAATGCGGAGCTGTTTGGGAGTCAGATTCATGGATATCTCCGGTTTGGCGGATGGACGCGTTGCGCCCAGACGCCGGGTGGGGTGATGCTGACGAAACCTCCGCCGACGCGCCAATGGCGCCCCGGCGGTGAACACCGCTGTTTGAATGACCGCTGACCGAAACCGCACCGGCCGACAGGCCCAGCACACGCTTGGCGAACCCTGCGACCTCGCGGGCGAACCGACGTACGCCGAGAAACTCGCTCGCCACGTGGCGCGGCCCGGCCGCAAGCCCGCGAGCCGACGCGAATCTCGACCCAAGCCCCAAACCAATGCCAGAACGCAGCCCGGAACCAGACCCGCGCCCCTCCGCCCAACGCCCCGGGGCCGCTTCACTCTCGGTGAAGGACGCCGCACGCGAAGCCGACCAATCCGAAACGAAATCCCCGCCCGGTCCCAGTCGGACCAACGTGCTCGGGCTCGGGATGGGACGGCTTGCGTTCATGCTGCTGCTCGGACTTCCGCTCCAGTGAAGCACCGCGGAAGGCCGCGGTCTCTGCTTTGTACGGTTCGAAACGAACACTTGTGCGGTTTCTGGTATCGTCCTTTCAGAACCCTTCCGATCAGATTTCGGGCCTCTTGTTCGGTACAAGATAGCATAGCAAGAGCCTCACGGCAAGGGAAATCTGTGAGTTTTCTGCCCTGTGAACGGGTTGTGGAAGGTAATTGTGTGGAATACCACCTGTAGTGGTCACCTACACCCGCTCGAACGAGGACCCCGTCCGACGTACCCGCTTCTGAAGCTCAAGCATGGTCAGGCGACCTCGCACCTCGCCGGCCCCAAGGCCGGTCGCCGTGATGATCTGGTCGAGCGTGCGCGGGGTCGTCAGGGCTTCGAGGATCGGGTCGGCCGGCGCCTGAGCGGGCGGCGGGGAGAAGAGGCTCGTCGGGGATGGATCATCCTCCGTTGCGCGCACGCCGTACCGCGCTTCGAACGTGCCCGCGTGCAGGTGGTTCGCTTGGATCTCAAGGGCCTGGATGACATCGCCCGGATCCGTCACCAGCGCAGCGCCGCCGGACTTGAGCAGTTCGTGCGTCCCCCGTGAGGTCGGGCTGTCCACGCGGCCCGGCACCGCGAACACGTCCCTGTTGTGGTCCTCCACAGCGGTCCTGGCCGTGATGAGCGCGCCCGACCCGACCGCCGCTTCGATCACCACGACGCCGAGCGACATCCCCGAGATGATGCGGTTCCGCGGCGGGAAGTTCTCCGGCGTCGGCGCCGTCCCGATGGGAAGCTCGGACACGATCGACCCGCCATTGGCGAGCACGCGGCCGACAAGCTCCGCGTTCTCGGGCGGGTAGCAGTGCGCAAGACCGCACCCCGTCACCACCACCGTCCGTCCGGCCGAACGCGTCGCTCCCCGGTGGGCCGCGGTGTCGATCCCCCGCGCACCTCCCGACACCGTCGTGATCCCCGCGCGGGCGAAGATCCCCGCGAATCGCTCCGCTTGCTCGAGGCCGTACGGCGAGCACGCTCGCGAACCGACCACCGCGACCGGGAACCGATCCTCTCCCTGCGGATCGAGCGGGCCCTGAACATAAAGCAGCGGCGGCGGGTCCGAGATCGCCGCCAGAAGCGGCGGATACGCCGGCGTCCCGATCCGCACGAACCGCACGCCAAGCTTCGTCGCCGACTCCACCTCGCGTGCGACCAGGTCCGCCGATGCTTGCATCCCCGAAGCAATCTTGCTCGACTTCCCCGGCCCGATCCCCTTCACGCGTTCAAGCTGCGACGCGGCGAGCCCAAGGACCGCTTCCGCTGTTCCAAATTCTCGCACCAGACGCGCAATCAGCACCGGCCCCAGTCCGGGCGTCAGCGTCAGACGCAACATCGCGAGCGTGGAATCGTCGAGTGTGGTGGACACGCCACGAGTATACCGGACAAAGGCCGAGTCAGGACACGATAACCTCATCGTCACCGTGCTCAAAACGTGCACAGATCTGTGCCATTTCGAGCGGCGGATGCGGTCGTTTTTACGAAAAGTGGCAAGCGTCACAGCCTGCTCCGGTCGGCCACTCGGGTGACGCGAGAATGGCCGGGTTCGAAGCAGATTCGTCGGACCCGGTTCCATGGGTTTACGCTTGAATGGAGTTGAGAAGTTCCCAGGCAGAGGAGTTGAGCGATGAAGAGCGTGAGCGTGGTAACCGTGATGATCGGCGTGTTGGCGGCAACGACCGGGGTCCGCGCGGACATTGTCGTGCGGAACGCGGACACGCCCGCCGCCGTCGCGGCGACGCGGGCTCTGTGGCTCGCGGATTGCAGCGCGAGTTCACCGACGTACACGGTCAGTTTTGAGACGGGATTCACCAACGGTCAGAACGTGAACGCGGTGGCTGGTCTCTTTCCCGGCGGATTGGTCATTTCTGACACGACGGCCGCTCGGCAGGCGGTCGTGCGGACGGGGTCCTCCTTTGGCGGATCGATGCCGACGGGCAGCTTCGGATTGGCTCACAACGAGGGCGCGTACTTGGTGCTGACGTTCCCGCTTCCGGGCGTGGAAGGGTTCTCCCTGTCCGACATCGATCACACTGGCACGGCTTTCCGCTGCCATCACGCCGACGGCACCATCTCGAGCTTCAGCATCGAGACGACCGGTTCCGGCGGCCGCATCGGTGAACTCGTCGGCGTCTGGCGCAACAACAAGCCGCCGATCGTCCGCGTGGAGATGGACGCTTCCGGCGACGGTGTCTGGGGCATCGACGACATCATGTGGATCGTTTCCTGCCCTGCCGACTTCAACGGTGACGGGTTCCTGGACTTCTTCGACTACGACGATTACGTCAACTGCTTTGAGACTGGAGCGTGCCCGCCGGGCCGGACGGCTGACTTTAACGGCGACGGATTCGCGGATTTCTTCGATTACGACGCCTTTGTCACGGCGTTCGAGCAGGGCTGCTGATCCGCCGAGAGCGCCTTTGGCGTTTCCGAGCACCTTGCCATAGGATGCATGTGTCGTGCTGGTTCCGCAGCTCGCGAGCGTGACCAACCGTCCGCGGCGAAGGAGTCCCACATGCTTCACGGCAGCCTGACGATCCAGCGTCTGCTCGCGGCGATGACGAAGATGAACGCTTCCGACCTGCACCTCAAGGTCGGCGTCCCGCCGGTCTTCCGCGTCGGCGGCATCCTTCGCACGATCGACGCGCCGCCCCTTACCGGCGAGGAAGCCGACCACTTCGTCGATCCTCTGATGACGCCCGCGCTCCGTCAGAAGCTCGACGAGCAGGGCGCGGTCGACTTCGCCACGCACCTCGACACCGCCGCTTCCGGAAACGCCGATCGGTTCCGCGTGGACATCTTCAAGTCCGGCGGCCACATCCACGCGGCGATCCGCCGCGTGAAAGCCGAGATCCCCGACTACGCCAAGCTCCGCTTGCCGCCGATCTATTCGCAGATCGTCGAGAAAACGATGGAGGGTCTCGTCCTCGTCGTCGGCGTGACCGGGAGCGGCAAAAGCTCGACC
>JBIKTT010000062.1:0-8313 GCA_044347925.1 Phycisphaerales bacterium | reverse complement strand
GCTTTCAACCGCTCGACGATCGCTTTCTTGACGATCTTCTGGCACGCCGGCACGCTGGAAAGCTGGCTCTTGACGCTCCGCCCTGTCACCGGGAAAGCCGCGTCCTTCGCGACCCACTCTTCCCACGGCAACGCCCGCACCCCGTCGAAAAGCTGCCCGAAATCAGTCGCCGGGAACGTCCCCACACGGATCAGCACCCGATCGGCGGCCCTGAGCCACATGTTCGCCCGGCAGATCGCCGCCAGCTCTCCTCTGAACAAAACCCGACCCGTCGACAGCACGGTGGGCGCATATCCGAGGTTTTCGAGCTCGCGCACCACCACCGCTTCAAGTCCGAAAGCCGTCGCGGCGATGAGTTCAAGCTGAGGCATGGCGGGCGGATGCTAGGGGAACCCGGGACGGTAACGTTTCGCCCGCCGCCACGGACCCGGGTACACTGCCCCCTCACTCTTTCACCCGACGGAGTTCCGCGATGTCCGACCGATATCAGACCATCCTGCTCTTCGGCGCTCCCGGCGCGGGCAAGGGGACTCAGGGCAAGATCCTCGCGCAGATCCCGGGGTTCTTCCACATGTCCACGGGAGAGATGTTCCGCAACATCGACATCACCTCCGAGGTCGGTCGCATCTTCCATCAGTACATGTCTCGCGGCGAGCTCGTCCCCGACGACATCGTCATCAAGCTCTGGTCCCAGACCATCCACGCCTACACCATCCTCCGCCTCTACAAGCCCGAGCAGGACCTCCTCATCCTCGACGGCCTCCCGCGAAACGTCGCGCAGGCCAAGCTCATGCACAAGCACATCAACGTGCTCAAGATCGTCCACCTCCGCTGCGACAACAAGGACGACATGATCCAGCGCCTCGCCAAACGCGCGATGCGGGAGAACAGGCCCGATGACGCCAAGATCGACGTCATCCGGCGCCGCTGGGACGTCTACGAGCGCGACACCTTCCCCGTGCTTGACTACTTCCCCAAGGACATCGTCGTCGACGTCCCCTGCATCGGCTCACCCTCGATGATCCTGGCCAAGATCCTCGAAGCCGTCGCGCCCATCCAGGACCTGCACTTCAAGAATCCGCTCAGCAGCTAGACTCCGGTCTATGGCGAGATCAATCCGACCGACCGTCCGACCGACCGTCGTGGTGATCGGGGGTCCAAACGGCGCCGGAAAGACGACCATTTCACGCGCCGTGATCGCGTCCATCGGCGTGCCGATGCAGTTCGTGAACGCCGATGTGATCGCGCAAGGGCTCGGCGGCACCGATCCGGACAAGGTCGCGCTCGCGGCTGGACGCATGATGCTCACCCGGCTGCACCAGCTCGCGGACGCGAAGGAGAGCTTCGCCTTTGAGTCGACGCTCGCGAGCCGGTCGTTCGCTCCCTTCCTCGCCAAGCTCTCCAAGGGCGGGTACATGGTCCATCTCGTCTACTCGTGGGTCCATTCCCCGGAGATCTCCATCGCGAGAATCAAGACCCGAGTCCGCAACGGAGGTCACTTCGTCCCCGACAACGTCGTTCGCCGGCGGTTCGCCCGTTCCGCTCGCAATCTGATCCGCCTGTACATTCCGCTTGCATCTCGGTGGCGCGTCTACGATAATTCGAGCGGTCTGGGACCCACGTTGGTCGGCCGAAAGACCGAGGGTGGCGACGCTCGGGTGCTGAAAAGAGCCCTTTGGGCCCGCTTGACGGAGATCGCGGATGAAGGACCGGACAAAAGCGGCTGATCGGGATCCGGCGGGCGCATCCATGGATCGCGCGGTCAAGAATGCCGTCCAGCTCGCGATCGCCGAGAACAAAGCCCGCGAAGCGGTCCGCAAGCGGTTCGAGAAGAAGAAGCCGGTCGCCACCCGTCGCAAGTCCGCCTAACCCAAGTCCGCATAATCCAAGTCCGAATAATCAAGGGCCCAATTCGAATGCGTGCACGGGCTTTCACCCTCATCGAGCTCCTCGTCGTCATCGCGATCATCGCGCTCCTGATCGGCCTCCTGCTGCCCACGCTGGGCCGAGCTCGCCTCTCCGGCAAGTCCACCGCGTGTCTCGGACGCCTTCAGCAGATCGGTGTCGCGATCTCGCTGTACCAGTCGGACTTCGACAACCGCTTGCCGCAAGCCAAGGGCCCGCTTCCCGAGGGCGGCGAGTCCGTCATCGGCGCGCTCTTCGGCGGCAAGAAGGGCCAGGTCCCCTTCTACGGGATCAACGAGATCGGCGCCGAGCGGCGCCCCCTCAACAAGTACCTCGTGGACCGCGTCGTCCAGCCCGACAGCGATGACATCGTCGTCGAGCTTCCCGAGTGGCGTTCGCCCATCGACACCGGCGCGGAGATCACCGGCCTGCCGATCCCGGGCCTCGAGCGGACCGATTCGTTCTACGACTTCGTCGGAGCTTCCTACACGCTCAACGACCACGCTCTCGACGGCGAGAAAGCCGCCACGCTCGTCCCGCTCGGCGGCGGACGCATGCCGTTCCTCTCGCGACCCAGCAAGACCTGGATGGTCGCAACCCACCCGATCTACAACTACCAGCAGGGCGGCGACCGCGGCTCACGCTGGACCGACAAGAACAAGGTGGAAGCCAACATGCTCTTCTGCGACTTCCACGCCCGGATGCGCCTCTACGTCCCGCCGGGAATCGTCAACACCACCGACGACTACACGTTCCTTCCCTGACGCGGGCTCGACTCACTTGAGCCGACTCACTTGACCCGCTCGGGATCCGGAAAGTCGCGGTACAGCGCGGACTTGAAGTCCTTCACCATCGAGTACACCGGCCGATGCAGGTCCTCGACCTCGCCAGCACGCGTCGCCACCAGGCTAAACGCGTCGTCAAGCTGCGCGAGATCGTTCGTCCAGACTTCCGCGTGAAACTCGCCCATCCCGTCGGGGCCAAACCCGAACTTGCGCCGCGTCAGACGCCACCCCTCGATCTTCCCCTGCTTCTGCAGGTGCCCGAGATACGCATCGACATTCTTCGCGAATTCCAGGTCGCGCCGCGAGTCGATCAGGTTGAACCACATGTGGTAGTGCTGCATCTTGGGCCCTCGGCGCTGTGGCTACCTCTTCGCGCTCACGCCGATCGCCGTCAGTACCTCATCGTCGATCCCAAGGTACTCGTGCATGTGCTGGTCGTACGTCGCCGCGTGATCCTCGCGCGAAAGATCAAGCCGCATCTCGTTGATGACCTTCGTGCCCTGGCGGATCCAGTCGTTCCACGTCTCGGACGAGATGTTCTCGAAGATCCAGGCTCCGATCGGGCCGCGCATCGGCGGCTTGGCGAGTTTGGTCCCGGCTTTCCCCGTCCGCTTGCAGACGAACGACCCGCCGGTCGCCGCTTCGGTCTTCTTCTCTTCGATCACCGGCACGGGGGCTCCGATCGACGTGAGCAACTCCCCCATCGCCTTCTTGGGCATGAAGTCGCCCTTGGCCGCGGCGGTCTTGTACCCCTCGGTCAGAACCACCTTCGCCCGATCGGTCTGACCCGCTTCGATCAGCGACTTTCCAGCGAGCTGGTACGCTTTGCTCATCGCCGGGTTGATCGTGTAGCACTTCTCGTACGCCACCGCCGCGTCCGAATGCCGCCCCGCTTGCGCGTACGCCCCACCGAGGCTGAACCACGCCATGTCGTTGTCCGGATCCGCTCCCGGCTGCACCATGTTCTCGAACTGAGCGATCCGCGCGTTGATGTCCATGAGCCAAGCGTAGGAAGACGACGCCCGCCGTCCGGGCCAGAGCACCGGCCCGAACTTGGGCTAAACCAAAAAACGAAAGACCGCGCCCAGATCGGGCGCGGTCTTCGAAATTCAATCAGAATGACGACTCAGTTCTTGAGCCACACCGGGCAGGGCGCCTTCTCGTCCGTCGGGACGACATGCACCTTGCGGCCGCGGAACATGACCGTCCCGGAACCGACGCTGAAAAGCGTGCAGTCCTTGCCCATCTGGACGTTGAAGCCGGCTTCGAACGGCGTGCCGACCTGGCGCACGATGATCGAGCCGGGCTGAGCAACCTCGCCGCCGAAGAGCTTGATCCCGCGGTACTGCGGATTGGAGTCGCGCCCGTTCTTGGTCGAACCCTGACCCTTTTTATGTGCCATGACAACGATCCTCGATCAAAAGGCGTCGGTCGGAAGCGACCACCGCGTCAAACTCGTCGGAACCACCCCGCCCGGGCACGCCGCCCAAAGCCGGGCCTGAACAATAGTGCTGAACCTCGGGCCCGTCCACCCTCCGGGACGTTGGAGAAAAGACCCGACCAAAGACCGATCATGCCTTATCGCATGATCCAGGTCGTCTCGTACGGCTCAAACGGCTCGGAACCCCGGTTGCTCATGTCGCCGCCGGTCTTGTACCGGGCCATGAACGTCTTGTACATCGGCTCTTTCACCAAAGCACCTGACTTGGGGTCCTTGATCTCGACCTGGGCCACTTCGCCGCTGAAGCCAGCCGCGTAGACCGTCAACTCGCTCGCCGTCAGGTTCGCAAGCGGCCACACGACGATCCCGTCCTTCGCGTTCTCGTCGCCCTGGAGCATCATCCCGAGCACGGAAATCTGGTCCTCGAGGAACGGGTTGCTCAGATCGTTCTGGATCTTGGAAGCCACATCCAGCGGCACGCCGCGGCCGGACCGAAGCACGTTCCCCTCGCCGTCGGCAAGCTCGAAGCTGGGGGCAAAGAGCACATCCTCGCCGGTCTTGTTCGTCGCGCGGTACGTCATGTACACATAGGTCTGCGTGGTGCCGTCGCGGTTCGCCACCCGGGCCAGACGCAGCGGCCCGGGCTTGAGATCAAGCTGCCAGCGGCGCGGAATCGGGTCGGGCTCGGGCGCGAAGCGGGCCGAAGCCTGGGGGATGGACAGCGACAGACCGGCCACACCCAGAGCGAGCGCCGCCACGAACTTCTGAACCACCGGACGATTGGACATGCCGACTCCTTGGAACCCGAAGGGCCCCTAGTCTACAACATCCCCGCCCGCCGTCAAACGCCGAATCCGAATCGGCGAAAGAGATCCGCACCCGTGGACCAATCTGTTCCACATTCCCGCCCGCACGGGCAACTCCCTTCCCAACCCAACGCCCCCCTCCGCCCTGAATCGGACGCGAGCGGGGCCGCTGCGGGCCCAAACCGATCCGTACAGACCTCTACCAACCAGGATGTCACGGTGGGTCGCGTCCCGCCCGATCGGACTTTCGAAGCGGCCAAGCGGCTGGTTGGAGCCTCCCAAGCCGATCCCGACGCCGCCGCTTCTCGCCTCGTCGAGAACGCCCGAGCGGGCCGGATCGACCTCTCCCTGATGTTCGCCGCTGAGAGCAACGGCCAGATCCGGCAGGTGTGCCTGCTCGCACCCTCGTCGGGCCGCACGGCGGCTCTCTTCATCTCCGAGCCTTTCCCGCACGGCGATCCCGGCGGCGACCAGCAAGCACTCCAGGACCGAGCGGCTTGCATCGCCGCCGCCGAAGCTCACGCCGCCCACCATCTCGCCGATCGCGTCGCGGTTCTGCAAGCTCTGCCCGAGCCCGAAGAACGCTGGAGCGTCGATGCCCTCCGCGCCGCCGGATTCATCCAGGTCGGCGACCTCACGTATCTGCGCCGACCCATCGGACGCCAAAGCGGGATCCTCGGTCGTCAGCCGCCGATGCCGACGTGGCCCGTGGGTGTCGCGGTGCGACCGCTCTCCGCACTCCCCGGCGGGCTCGACGGCAACATGCCGATGCTCTGCGATCTGCTCGACCGGACGTACGAGGGGACGCTCGACTGCCCCGCGCTCTGCGGCCTGCGGGACACGCGGGACGTCTTGGACTCGCACCAAGCCGTCGGACAGTTTGATCCGGCGTTCTGGTTCATCGTCTTCAAGAACGACATCCCCGAGGGATGCATGCTTCTCGCCAAGTCGGAGGAGCTTCGAAGCGTGGAGCTCGTTTACCTCGGCCTGACCCCCGCTTTGCGAGGGATGGGCGTGGGCGCGAAGCTGCTGGATGTGGCGCTCCGCTCGATCACCCGATCGACCTACGAACACCTGACGTGCGCGGTCGACCGTTCCAACACGCCGGCCGTGCGCATCTACCAGCGTGCGGGGTTCCGACCGTTCGGCGAGCGTGCGGCCCTTGTGAAACCCGTCCGCGCCGCGTCCGCGAGGTGACAACTCCGAAGCGCGCGTGTCAAGCGCGGCGGCGCAAGCGAACGTCGATGCGCACGCAAGCGGTGATCATGAATCGATTTGCGCGCAAGCGACAGTGAGTTATCCACAGCGTGTCCAGACGGTGCCTCTGATTGTGGATAAGTTTTTTTGCATTACGTAAAGACGCGAGAAACCGCGGACTTGGCGATGCGTGGACATGGTGACGGCCACACGTGGGGATTGCTCCCGTCGCGCGCCCCAACTACGTTTGTGTTCTTGCGGCGATGACTGCCGCGACTGGTCAAGGATGGACCAACGGCCCGAGCGTCTTCCGGCCCGCCACGACATCGACACAACCTTCCCGCGAGCACGGGGCGGATGTGCCATGGTCCGGGGCGGCCGGCGCGAAGGCCAGCGTGCCACTGACGGCGTTCCAACTCACGACACTCGCGCGGGCCGTCCCGCGCTTTCGGTGGGAGCTCGCCTCCTCGTGAACACGCCTCTTGACCTCACCGATTCCGGCTCGACCCAGGAGCGTCACACGCCCTCGGCCTCGGCGCTGCTCGCCGGCGAGCGTGCGTCGGCGCGGCACGAGGACGCGGGGAGCCGCGTGCTTGACCGGCTTTCGGCGGAAGTCGGCCGCGATCGAGTGCACCGGTACTTTGATCGCCAGGCGCGGGTGTCGCTTTCGGGCACGACGCTCGACGTCACGGTCGCGTCGGGCTTCATCGCCGATGTGGTCGGTCGGCGGTTCGGTGACTCGCTCCGGCGTGCGGCGGCGGCGGAACTCGCCGAGGGTCTCGCGGCTCAGGGCCGCGTGACGCACGGAAGGTCGGCGGACGCGGTTCCGGTCGAGCTTCGCATCAACGTCGATACTGGCGCCTTCGGCGGAAGCCAAACCCCGCCTCCGGCCGCGTCCCCGGTGACCGATCTCCCGGTCCAGCGGCCCGCGCCCGCGGCGAAGCGCCCTGAAACCCCTCGGCGTCGCTTCGAGGATTTCCTCGCGGGCACGAGCAACCGTCTCGCGCTCGCCGCCGCCCGGCGTCTTGCCGAAGAAACGCTCGACACGCCGGACGCGGACCGTCTGCATGGCCCGCTCTTCATCCACGGCCCGTGCGGCGTGGGCAAGACGCACCTGCTGCACGCCGCCGCGCACCTCTTCCGGGAGCGCAACCCCGGTGCCGTCGTCCGCGTCATCACCGGCGAGTCCTTCACCAACGAATTCATCACCGCCGTCAAGAGCGGGTCCCTCGAAGCTTTCCGCAAGCACTTCCGCCGCGTGCACCTCCTCTGCATTGACGATGTGCACTTCCTTTCCAACAAGGAAGCCACCCAGCGCGAGCTTCTCTACACCTTCGACGCCGTCGGCACCACCGGCGCCCGCATCTTGCTCGCGTCCGATGAGCCGCCGCGCGACATCCGCAAGCTCTCGCAGCAGCTTGTCTCTCGGTTCGCCGCGGGCGGCGTGGTCAAGATTGAACTTCCCGAGCTTCAGCTCCGCATCGCCATCGCCAACCAGATCGCCGTGCGTCGCGGCTTGATGCTCGAGCCCGCGGCGGCCACCCTGCTCGCCGAACGCGCGGCCGCTTCCGGCGGATCGGTGCGCGACCTCGAAGGCCTGATCACGCAGGTGGAAGCACTCCGGCTTGTCATGCCGGAACTGATTCCCGACGGGCGAATCGGGCTGGTCGCGGTGCGACGTTCGCTGGGCCTCGGCGAACCAAGCTCCCTCCCCGGGGCCGCCGGGCGGATCCGCCGACCGATCCCCCTCGCCCTGATCGCCGCGGAGATCTGCTCCGCGCTGGGCGTCGAGGTGGCGGACCTGCACGGCAAGGGTCGGCACAAGACGGTCGTCCTCGCTCGCGAGATGACGGTGCACGTCGCCCGGAGGCTCACCACCTGCAGCTTCCCCGAGATCGCCCGCTCACTCGGCCGCGAGAACCACTCGACGGTCCTGACGGCCTACCGCCGCGTCGAGCTTCAGCTCATCGCGGGCGAGCGGCCCAAAGCGGAGCTTCCCGAGGAGCTCGCGTGCCTCACGCTCGCCGAGCTTCTGCAGCGTCTGACGCAGCGCGTCGAACGCGCCGGAGCGTGATCGGACGGCACGTGGCCCCATCCCGAGCAATGTGATCCCAGGGCGTCGCTTCAATCCGGTCAGCGCGCGACTTCGGCGCTTCTTGGCCCGGCGGAGTCCCATCCC
>JBIKTT010000061.1:0-8317 GCA_044347925.1 Phycisphaerales bacterium | reverse complement strand
GCGGATTGAACTGAGCACGCGCGGACTCGATGACGCCCGGCTCCACTTCAAAAACTTCGGGCACGCTCGGCGCGGGCACGACCCACGCGGCTTCGGCTTGGCTTCTGGATTCAAAGCGGGTCTGGATGACCAGAGTCTGGACGCCATCGACCCAGGTGAGGATCGCGGCTTGATTCGGCATCGGCGCCGGCTCGGCGCTGCGGCGGAAGATCTTCCCATCACCGGAGCAACTCGCCGCGGCGAGCGCGATGGAGAACAGGAATGCGAGAACGCTCGCGGGCATGCTCGCAGTCTATACGCGGCAACCCAGAACCAGGTCCGTCGCAAGGGCGGAGCGGCCGGCTGAGGAAGCGGCGAAAGGCGCGAGGAGTAAAAAAGAAAGAACCCCTCCAGGTTTACCTGAAGGGGTTCAAGAGTCGGCGATGACCTACTTTCCCGCGGTGCAGTATCATCGGCGTCGTTGGCTTAACTGCTGTGTTCGGGATGGGAACAGGTGTTGCCCAACGACTGTTGTCACCGACAAATCTCGCCGCCCGCTCTCACGAGCGGCGAGGGATTATCCGGAGTGGCGAAGATGAATTGGACGGCTTCGATCGGGTGATCGGAACCGAGAACCGGCGGATGCCGGTCTGTTGAACGTGAAACCAAACACGGTTTCAAGAGATCAACGAGTGACCGGGCATGTGGCAGGCTGAGCCTGACACGAAGCCACGGCGACTGGTTGGTGTGACCAAACATTCGACCGTTAGTACCGCTCAGCTGAGGGCATTTCTGCCCGTGCACTTGCGGCCTATCAACCTGGTAGTCTTCCAGGGGTCTTTCGTCTTGCGACAAGCAAATCTCATCTTTGGGGGGGCTTCCCGCTTAGATGCTTTCAGCGGTTATCCCTGCCGCACGTAGCTACCCAGCGATGCATCGAGCGATGCAACTGGATCACCAGGGGTGCGTCCAACTCAATCCTCTCGTACTAGAGTTGACTCCCATCAAATTTGCGACGCCCACAACAGATAGGGACCGACCTGGCTCACGCCGGTCTGAACCCAGCTCGCGTACCACTTTAATCGGCGAACAGCCGAACCCTTGGGGCCGCCTTCAGTCCCAGGATGTGATGGGCCGACATCGAGGTGCCAAACCGCGCCGCCGCTATGGGCGCTCGGGCGCGATCAGCCTGTTATCCCCGGGGTACCTTTTATCCGTTGAGCTACGACCCTTCCATACGGGATCGCAGGATCACTAGAGCCTACTTTCGTAACTGCTCGTCCCGTCGGACTCGCAGTAAAGCCGGTTTATGCTCTTGCACTCACCACACGGTTGCCATCCGTGCTGAACCGACCTTTGCACTCCTCCGTTACTCTTTGGGAGGAGACCGCCCCAGTCAAACTGCCCGACACCAGCTGTTCTTCGCCCAGATTCATGGGAATCGAAGTTAGACCACGAACTTACTCAGGGTGGTATTTCACCATTGGCTCTTTCCCGGCCGGAACCGGGACGTCAAAGCCTCCCACCTATCCTACGCAGAATATGCTCATGGTCAACAGGAGCCTGCAGTGAAGGTCCACGGGGTCTTTCCGTCTTGCTGCGGGTAGGCGGTATCTTCACCGCCACTACTATTTCACCGAGTCGGTCGCGGAGACAGTGATCCAGTGATTACGCTATTCATGCGCGTCGGAACTTACCCGACAAGGAACTTCGCTACCTTAGGACCGTCATAGTTACGGCCGCCATTCACTGGTGCTTCGGTCATGACCTTCGCTTGCGCTGAGCCACTTCCTTGACATTCCAGTATTGGGCAAGCGTCACACTGTATACTTCCTCTTGCGAGTTTGCACAGTGCTGTGTTTTTGATAAACAGTTCCCAGATCCTCTTCTCTGCGCCCTGCCTTGCGGCGAGGGCCCTCTTTTTGCGAACTTACGAGGTTATGTTGCCTAGTTCCTTCGCGACCGTTCTCTCGAGCGCCTTAGGCTATTCGCCTCACCCACCTGTGTCAGTTTTGGTACGGGCTATGCATGAGCTTTTCTAGAGACTTTCTACCCCCGCCGCGGCCTAAACCTCGACATCTGTCTGTCTGGCGGAGCTCAAAAATCTGTTCCTCATGCTGGCTCAGGAATATTAACCTGATGTCCATCGACTACGCCTTTCGGCCTTGCCTTAGGTCCCGGCTAACCCTGGGAGGATTTACCTGCCCCAGGAAACCTTGGGTATACGGCGATACGGATTTTCACCGCATTAATCGTTACTCAAGCCGACATATTCACTTCTTGGTGCTCCATGTATCCTTCCGGAACGACTTCACCGCACCAAGAACGCTCTCCTACCGCTCTTACGAGCCCGCAGCTTCGGCTCCATGCTTATTCCCGATCATTATCGGCGCCACGTTCCTCGACCAGTGAGCTGTTACGCACTCTTTAAATGGTGGCTGCTTCTAAGCCAACATCCTGGCTGTCTCTGCAACGTGACTTCCTTTCGAACTAAGCATAGATTGGGGACCTTAGCTGGCGGTCTGGATTTTTCTCCTCTTGACGACGGATATTGTCACTCGCCGTCTATCTCCCCGGACTTGGACTATGGCATTCGGAGTTTGGTTGATCGAGATAGTCGGGTAGACCTCTTCAATCATCCAGTAGCTCTACCTCCATAGTCTGCTTCCGGAGGCTAACCCTAAAGTTATTTCGGAGAGAACGAGCTATCTCCCAGTTTGATTGGACTTTGACCGCCTCCCGTCAGCTCATCGCAGACCTTTTCAACGGTCACGCGTTCGACCCTCCAGGCGGTTTTACCCGCCCTTCAGTCTGGCCAACGGTAGATCACAAGGTTTCGCGTCTGGCCCGTACGACTTGTCGCGGATTTCCCACTCGCTTTCGCTCCGCCTCCGGCCCGATGGGCCTTAGGCTCGCCGTACAGACCAACTCGTCGGCTCATTATGCAAAAAGCACGCCGTCATCCCGTAGGACTCCGACCGCTTGTAAGCGCACGGTTTCAGAACTCTTTCACCCCGCTCATCGCGGTGCTTTTCATCGTTCAGTCGCCTTACTGGTTCGCTATCGGTCATTGAGGAGTATTTAGCCTTGGAGGATGGACCCCCCATGTTCAACCCGGGTTTCACGAGCCCGAGTTTACTCTAGGGCTCCACGATCGCAGGTACAGGGCTTTCACCTTCTAGAGCGGTGCATTCCAACACCTTCCTCTGCGAGATCGTTTTATCCGCTTTCGCTCGCCGCTACTCACGGAATCGCTGTTGCTTTCTTTTCCTGTGGTTACTGAGATGTTTCACTTCTCCACGTTCGCTCTTTACCTCTATGCATTCAAAGTAAAGTACCCTTGCGGGTGGGTTGCCCCATTCGGAAATCCCAGGATCACAGCCTTGTTACCGGCTTCTCTGGGCTTATCGCAGGTTCACGCGTCCTTCATCGCCTCTCAATGCCAAGACATCCACCGTGCGCCCTTGTTGCTTGATCACACCAACCGGTTGCCGAGACTTTCGCCCCATCACCGATCGATCTGACTCCCTGCTCCAGAGCCTGGACTACAGGGAATGCCGATCTCGCAGACTTCAACCTCCCGGATTGCTCCGACAGGCTTGGGTCCTTGACACCGGCACCAACCATTCATCGATCTTCTATCGCCGTGTTTGCGCTTCTCATTCAAACACTCGGTTTCTTCTAACCTTCACGAGAACGTCCTGCAGCCCGCCTCTTGCCGACAAGCACCCATCACGGTGTCGCCGGCTGCGGGCCTGCATTCATCTTCACCTATCCGGATGTCAAAGAAGGCTGTCGCGTCGGCCTTTCGCCTTGGCGACTGTCCCTTCCCGTTCAGCTTTGCGGCCGATTGGGTTGGGAGGGAAGTCTAGTGAGCAGCCCGGCAGGGTCAAGCCTCCGGGCAGAATGTTTTGCACAAACCTAGCCGTTACCGGCAGTTGCGCCCGAGCGACTCAGCCGCCACCGCCGCCGCCGCCACCGCCACCCTTGCCGCCGGGGCCTTCCGGCTGGATCTCGGGCTCGCGATCCGGACGCCTGTTCTGCTTCGGTTCGATTTTCGGCTGGGCAGCCAACTCGCCCGCATCGGCCGAAGAACGCACCCGGCGGTAGACATCGCTCTTGCCGTCCGATTCCGGGGACTTGGCGACCACCTCGCCGTCGTGGCTCCGCAGGATGGCCAGGAGCTGACGCTCAAGGCCGGGAATCGGCTGGACGTCCAGCATGACCACCGAGGCCGTCTCGCGGAAGACGAGCTTGTCCTTGGCCGGGAGCCAGCCCGGACCCGGGGGAACGTCCGGATTGGCCGGCTGACCCGGCTGGTTGTTGCCCGCCGGCTGCTGAACCACGCCGCGGCCGCCATCGCGGCCGCCGGGCTGAACCGGAGCGGGGACGTTTGGGTCAGCCGCTGGGACGGGGCCTTCTGGCGCAAGCCAGAGCTTGGGCAGCTTGGCTTCTCCGATAATCGGGTCGCCGGGCTCGAGGGAAGCCACCGCTTTGCGGTAGTACCCGTAGTAGTACTGGTACATCTCGGCCTGGGCGGTCGGGATGTTCTGCCGGAGCGAGTCGCGGTTGGTGCTGGTGATGAACCAGTACGCATCGCGGTCGACCGTCACTTCGGGCGTCCAGTCGGTCCACGCGGAGTGAGCCAGCGACGCGGAAGCCAGATCCAGCTGAGCCTGGTCGTTCTTCTTGAGGAGGATCTCCTTGCCGAAGATCGGGTTGTTCATCGCGACGCGAAGGCGATACCGGTAGGTTTTACCCGGCTCGGCCGTGATGTCGTGCGCGTAAAGCTTGAAGTCGTCCCGATCGAGAAGCTTCTTCGTCGTGCCGGCGTCCGGGGTCGCCGGACCCTCGGCGGGAGCGCCCTCGGGAGCCAGGGGATCGGGCAGGACGCCGCCCATGTCGGCAACGTCCTTCTTGATGCGCTCGATGTCGCTCTCAAGCTGGGTGATCTGGCGCGTGAGGCGGGCTCGCTTGGCCGCGGGCGTCTCTTCCTTCGGAGCTTCGGGCTGAGGGGTCGCCCCGCGGCCGGGCTCGGGCGTTGCGCCCCTTCCGCCACCGCCACCACCGCCGCCGCCACCGCCGGAGCGCGCGGGAGGGGGCGTGGCTTCCGGACGCCGCCTCTCGTCGGGCGGGAGCGTCGCAAGCTCGGCTTTGAGGGCCGCGAGCTGCTCGGACTTCTGCTTGAACTGCTGCGACAGGGTGGCGAACTTGTTGGGGTCGAAGTTGGCAGCGGCCTGGGCGGCGAGCACGCTGGGCTCGATCCAGCTCCCGACGATCATGTCGTAGAAGGGCGGGCGCTGGATCTCCTCTGAGCGGGTGCTGGCTTCGGCGACCAGAGTGGCGACCGCGCCGCCATCTTTGGCTTCGGAGTTCCACCGCTTGAGGAAGTCGATGCGGCCGGGGATGGCGGGGAGGGTCGTCGCGGCGGACCAGGATCCGTCGGCTTTGAGTTCCTGACGTTCGACCTCGACACCGACGATCTCAACCTTGTCGAACCACCAGTCGGCGGGAAGAGCGGCGAGCGGGCCGGCGGCGTCGGGGTCGGCTTCGAGAGCGGCCTTGAGCGCCTTGCCGTTCATCGTGGCTTCCACGCTGACGGCGGCTTTGTCGAGGGGCTGTTCCTTGGGGAGGAAAGGGACAAGCGCGGGGATCTCGACGCGCTCACGCGGGTCGATCGTGCCGCGGAACTGGGCCGCGAAAAGGTTGGAGGCTGCCGGAGCGACAAACGCCGCGTAGGTCGCGTCTCCCGCCGCACCGCCGCCGCCGCCAGGGCCCAGAGCAAGCACCGAGCCCATGGAGGGAAGGGCGCCCGCCGTTGCCACGGGCTTGCCGAAGAGCTCGGGGAACTTCGTCAGCGGCGAGATGTCGACGGGCTCGGGGAGCGTCGGCGAGGCAGTCTCGGACTTACGAAGCAGCTCGGAAGCGGCGCTCTCGACGGGCTTGTAGGCATCGGCGATGCCGACCTGGTCCTTGCCGACCGTCACGGTGCTCTGCGAGAGGAACTGCCAACCCACGACGCCGAGGAGGCCGACGCCGACGGCGCCGACGACGAGCTTCTCGACGTGCTGTTCAAACGGGTTGATGCCTTTGAGTTTCATGGAACGCTCCGTGAACGGGCGGGATGACCGCCGGAATACTGCTTGGTGATTCGAGTGCCTGTGGACCGAACTTAACCGCCGCCCCTGCCGCCGCGGAGCTTGTCCGGGAGGACGGGTGCCGGCCCGCCGTCACGGCCGCCGTTGCCGAACGGGTCGCCCATGGGCGTGTCGCCCGCGCCACTCGCCATCTCGGCGTCGTCGGCCACTTCGCCTTCCTTGAGGGGCATGCCCAGACGCTTCCTGACGCCGGAGGGGAAAAGATCCTGCGTCCAGCCGCGGAGCCAGAGGGTCTCGACCTTGATCGAAGCCCGCACCACGGCTTCGGGGCCGTAGTAGTAGCCGCGCTCAAGATCGCCCCGGACGTCGACCTCGTCGAGATCGATGTCCGTGATCGTCATGAAGTTCGTGCGGGCGAAAGCGTTGAAGAGTTCCTTGATCCGCGAGGAACTGACGACCAGCACGAGTTCGGCCGTGCGGACGTCGTACATCGGGTTGCCGGGCGAGCTCTTGCGGCCCGTCACGGAAACGAGCGGATCCGTGGGCACGAGGCCCGCGAGTTGCTCGATGGGCGTAGCCGGGGTCGCGACCGCTTCGGTGCCCAGGTTCGGGTCCACCGCGGCACCGCTGCTGGAAGCAAAGGGCGAGCCGAGAGAGATGCGTTCGATCCGCTTGACGACGGAGGTGTTGATGTTGCCCAGGGTGCCGCCGCTGGTGGAGTTCGCGACGCGGATCGCCGAGAAGAGGTCCCGCATCATCCAGTAGTCCATCTGCCACTGGAAAGCACGGGAGACCGCCGGCGGACGATCCGGAATCGACTTGGGAATCAGCGAACCCGTCGCGTTCTGGTTGCCCTCGATCGGGAGCGCGTCGGTCGTCGCGTAGACCGAGATCTGCGCGGCACGGTTGAGGTGGGAACGGCGGCGGAAGTCGAGAAGAGCTTTCGAAAGCTCGGCTTCCTCGGCTTCGGCAAGCTTGCGTTCCGTGCCGCCCGCGCCGAGCAGACGCTGCATCTGCGTGGCTTTCTCGCTGTCGAGCTGCTTGGAAAGCTGCTGGGGATCAACAGGCTCACCGGCGTTGAGGACCTCGCGGAGCATCTCCTCGTACACCGAGGGCTTGTTCCGGCTAGAGACCAGACGCTCGGCGAACCGGTTGGTCAACTCGGTGACGGGAGCGTTGGCGGCGGGAGCGGGGAAAAGCCCGCCCACGAGCGGCTCGTGAAGCTTGCGGCCAACGGCGGCCGCCATCGGGCCCTTGCCGTGGTTGAAGTCGACAGCGGTCTGGACGACGTCCTTCGCGGCTTTGTCGCTTTTGGCGCGTTCGGCGGCGAAGAACTTGTTGAGTTCGGCGTTGGCGGGCTCGCTGAGATCAACACCCGTGCCGCCGGGGGTGACCGGTGCCAGCGAGTACTTGAACTTGGCGCCTTGAACGTCGGTCATCCGCTTGGACGCCTGCTCGGCGCGCTGCTTGCGGATGCCGCCGCCCCACATCGACGCACCGAAGTACGCGGCGGGGACGGAGATGACGATGATCGCCGAGAAGACGACCACGAGCGTGTTGGCTTTCACCCAGGCGAGGACCTTTTTCATGTGCCCGGCTCCTGCTTCTTTTCGTTGGGATTGATCAGTTCAATCGTCCAGTCGACCTGCATGACGAACGTGGCTCCCGGAGCCCGACGCTGCGGCGCGAGCTTGTCGATCGGCGCGAGAGCCAGACCCTGACCGCCGCCCCCGCTGGGTCCGTCACCACCACCCGGGATGATCGGGGTGCCGCGTCCGGGGCCCTTGCCGCCGCCCGGCCGATCGGGCCGCGGAATCTCCGCCCCGCCGTCCCCCTCCGGCTTCTTCTCTTCCGGGGTCGCAAGCGGGATCACGGTAAGTCGCTGCCAGGACGTTCCGCCCGGCGCGGGAACGATCCGATACGGCACGCCCGGACGCTCCTTGTTGGCTTTCAGCCAAGCGTCCACGGTGTTGATCATGAACTTGTTCGCGTCGGCTTCGCTCGCACGGCTGGTGGCGACGACGAGCGTCACCTCGATCTTGCCGAGCCCGCCGCCCGGCACCGCCGTCGGATCAGGCGGGGGTGCCGAAGGATCGGCGCCGCCCGGTCCGCGGTACTCGGTCACGAACTTCCTCACGACAAACCCGGCCGCGTCCAGATCCACCGGATTGGCTTCATCCTGAGCCGGCCACGCCGACCCGTTCTCAAGCTTCCAGCCCCGGGCTTTCTCTTTCGCGTTC
>JBIKTT010000060.1:0-8326 GCA_044347925.1 Phycisphaerales bacterium | reverse complement strand
TCTGGACCCGTCGCCCGACGCTCCTGCGGCGGCGGTGGGGAGGGTCGTGATCGGGGCGTACGACGATCCCGCGGCCCTCAAGGAGTTCCTTGCGGCGGTGGACGTGGTCACGTTTGAGTTCGAGAACGTGCCGGCCGGGGCGCTCGAGAAGATCCAGGCGATGGCGAGCGTGCCCGTCCGGCCGGGCGTGCAGGCGCTCCGAACCGGGCAGGATCGCTTGTTTGAGAAGACGCTTTTCCGCGAGGTCGGGCTTGCGGTGCCGGAGTTCGCGTGCGCATCTTCCGCGGCCGAGCTGCGCGAAGCGGTCGCGAAGGTTGGCGTGCCGTGCGTGGTCAAGTCCAGGCGCATGGGGTATGACGGCAAAGGGCAAGCGGTGCTTCGCGACGCGTCCCCGGCGGCGGTGGATGCGGCGTGGGCGTCGATCGGAGCGGGGGATCCGGGCGTGATCGCGGAGGCGTTTGTGACCTTTGCGAGGGAGCTTTCGATCCTGGCGGTGCGCGGGGTGGATGGATCGACGGCGGCCTACCCGCTGGTGCAGAACCGCCACGAGGGCGGGATTCTCCGCCGATCGATCGCGCCCGCTCCGAACGTTGAGCCGGCGCTCCAGCAAGCGGCCGAGGGGTACGCGCGTTCGATCATGGAAAGGCTCGGGTATGTGGGCGTGCTTGCGATCGAGTTCTTCGAGGTTGCCACGCCGCGCGGGCCGATCCTGATGGGGAACGAGATGGCGCCGCGGGTGCACAACAGCGGGCACTGGACGATCGAGGGCTCCGTCTGCTCGCAGTTTGAGAACCACGTGCGGGCGGTCGCGGGCCAGCCCATCGGCCCGACGGCGATGGCGTGCGGAGCGGCGGTGATGGACAACCTGATCGGCGTGCCGCGCGCGGCCGCGGACGCCCTGCTCGGGCGTCCGGGCGCGTGTGTTCACTGGTACGGCAAGGACCCCAAGCCGGGCCGCAAGGTCGGCCATGTCACAGCCCGCGGGGCGAGCGTGTTGGATGCGGCGCGGGCTCTTGGTGATTCGGGCCCTCGGCCCTGATCAGCAGCCGGCTTCGTAAACCTCCTTGAAGCCGTCGTAGTCGAAGAAGTCCAGGAAGCCGTCGCGGTTGAAGTCCGCTCGCATGTCGCCGGTCTCGTAGGCCCAGCCGAAATCGTCGTAATCGAAGAAGTCCAGGAACCCGTCGAGGTTGAAGTCGGCAAAGCACGGGATCGGCAGGGGCGTCAGCACGAAGACGTCCGTCGTTCCGAGGGCGTTGCCACGGTTGAAGACGAACAAGCGGCCCGTGTTGCGGTCGTTGGCGATGGCGGAGATCCAGAGCTGCGAGTTTGAGCCGTGGAGCGGGAACGTCTTGGCACCGGACGTGGGCGTACTGGACAGGCGCTCGCGAGTGATGAAGCGGCTCCGCACGTCGTAGGCTTCGATCGCGGGGTTGGCGCTGTCGGTCCCGACCAGGATGGTGGTCTGGAACTCAAAGAGGCGAGGGAACTGCGCCCAGGGCTCGAGGCAGCTGATCGAGACGGGGAGGCCCGCCATCGACTGGTCGCGGCTTCGGGCGACGTAGAACGCCGGGCCGGTGCGGCCGAATCGGTTGAAGATGGTGCAGGCGGAGACGGGAGCCCGCCAGATCGTGAAGAACGAGTTGGCTCCGGGGATGTACGCGGCGTCCTCGGTCGAGGTGTTGGGCACGTTGATCGGGAACCCGTTCTCCGTGCTGGGGCCCCAGATGATCGGTGAGCCGGTGTCGATGTCGAAAGCCCGGAGCCAGTTGTTCGAGGTGGAGACGACGAGGTTGCCCCCGGCTCCGAGGCCCTGATCGCTGGTATTGATGGTCACGCCGCGCGGCTCGAGGTCGTATCCCATGGTCGAGGTGTCGCCCGCGACGAGGGTCCGCGTGTGGGTGAAGCCGGTGACCAGGCCGGTAGGCCCGAGATTGACCTCGGCTTCGATGACGTAGTTCTTGTACGAGTACGGTGCGACGTTCTGCTGGGTGTTGCTCGTCAGGATGAGGACGCCGCGTTCCTGATCGAAGGTGGCTCCGGAGACGCCCCAGAGCTGGCAGGTTCGCCCCGGGGTTCGCCGATCGGGGAACGAAATGTGCGCGTTGTAGTCAAATCGCTGAAGGACGTACTCCTGCTCGAAGAGAAAGATGCGCCCGAGCTCGTCCGCCGTCGCTGGCTTCGTCAGCGCGACAAGGACCACAAGGGCGCCCACAAGGGGTCCGAACAAACGACTCAGAATTGGATGCAAACTCAATCTCCAGTCGGACGATGGGGGACGCACCCCTCCACCCTTTGTGAAAAGAACTGTCGGGTCAGGAAGAACCTCTGCAGTTGCCGATCCTTTCGAATGAGGGAAAGTTTAACCGACTCTCACGCACGGCACAACCCCGAACCTCTCGCGAAAGTCGCAGGTAAAACCCCCAAACCGCTTCCGTGTAACCGACACTCCGTTGGTGTACGCTTTCCCGGCCAACCGCCGAATTCCGGTCGGCCCGCAACAAGGAGCTCCCTCGTGATCCAAACAGTACCCGTTCTTCGCGCTCTTTCGGTCTGCACGCTTCTCCTGCTTGCGGGGGGTGTTGCCGGCTGTGCCGGTTCCGGTTCGGGTGCGGCGACGGGCGACGACACCCTTCTGACCGAAATCAGGAATCTGACCGCTTCGGCGCGGGACAAAGTCTTCCCGGCTCTCGTGAATATCCGGGTGGTGACGGTTTCGTACTACGGCGGGCAGGAGAACAAGGGCGGTGGCAGTGGTTCGGGCACGATCATCTCGCCCGAGGGGCTGGTGGTGACCAACGCTCACGTCACCAGCGACGGGAAGAAGTTCTTCTGCACGCTCGCCGACAAGCAGGAGATCACGGCCACCATGGTCGGTGAGGACCCCGCGACCGACCTGGCCGTGCTCAAGCTCAACCTGAACGAGCTCAAGCCGGGGACCACGCTCGCGACGGCTTCGTGGGGGAACTCCGACGAGCTGCAGGTGGGCGACAACGTTCTGGCCATGGGATCGCCGTTCTCGCTTTCGCGGAGCGTGACGCTCGGCATCGTCAGCAACACCAGCCGGGTTTTCACCTCGGGCTTCGGCAGCGAGGATGTCGACGAGATGGAGCTCGATTACGGGCAGTCCACGGGGAACTACACGCGTTGGATCCAGCACGATGCGCTGATCAACCCGGGCAACTCGGGCGGCCCGCTTGTCAACATGAAGGGCGAGATCGTCGGGGTCAACACGCGCGGCGGGTCGGGCATGGGCTTTGCAAGCCCGGCTTCCCTGGTCCGCGAGGTGGTCGCCGAACTGATCGCCAACGGCCAGGTCACGCGGAGCAACGTCGGCATGTCCTTCAAAGCGATCTCCAAGACGGGGATCAAGGAGGGCGTGCTCGTCAACTCCGTCAACAAGGACGGCCCGGCCGCCAAAGCCGGTGTGAAAGCCGGTGACGTCATCGTCAAGATCAACGATCAGGCGACGACCGTCCGGTTCGCCGAGGAGATTCCGCCGCTTCTCAAGCAGATTGCGAGCACGCCGGTGGGCGGCACGGTGAGCTTCACCGTCGTGCGTGACGGCCAGACGCTGACGATCCCGGTCGTGACGGACAAGCAGCTTCGTGAGATCGGCGACGAGACGCTTCTCCGCGGCTGGGGCCTGTCGATCGCCGAGATCACCGAGACGATCGCCCGCAACCGCAGGCTCACGAACCGTGAGGGCGTGCTCATCACCGGAAGCAAGTCCGGCAGCCCCACCGACCTCGCCGAGCCCAAGCTTCAGGGTGGCGACATCCTCAAGGAGATCGACGGCAAGCCGGTGCGAACCTTCAAGGAAGCCGTCGAGATCTACCGGTCCATCATGAACGTGAGCAGCCCGGACAAGATCCCCGAGTTCGTTCTGCTCCGCGTCGATCGTCGCGGGCAGGACCAGGTCACGTTGATCAAGCCCCGCCCGCAGAAGAAGGAGGATGAAGCTCCCGAGCTTCCCAAAGCGTGGCTTGGCGTTGAAAGCCAGCCCGTCTTCCGCGATCTGGCCAAGCGCCTGACGACCGACGGCACAGCCGGGTATCGCGTCACGAAGGTGTATCCGGGCACGATCGCGGCGTCCGCGGGCCTTAAAGCCGGGGACATCATCACCGCGATCAACGACCAGAAGATGGCACCGCGCGGCACGCAGGACGCCGGTCAGCTTCAGCGCGCCGTTCGCCAGTTCAAGACCGACGAGAAGGTCACGATCAAGGTCGTTCGCGAGGGCAAGCCCGAGACGCTCGCTGTCAACCTTGAGAAGACGCGTCTCTCCGCGGCGGAAGCCAAGCGCGACGAGAACAAGGACTTTGAGCTTTCCGTCCGCGATGTCACGTTCTTTGACCGCGATGAGGCGCAGTGGGACGACTCGGTCAAGGGTGTGCTGGTGACCAGCGTCGAGAACGTCGGTTGGGCCGGGCTCGCGGGCGTGCAGGGCGGCGACCTGATCCAGAAGATCGCGGGGACCGAGATCTCCGGCGTGGATGACTTCCGGAAGGTGATGGATCGCCTTGCGAAGGAGCAGCCCGAGCGGGTCGTCTTCGTCGTGCTCCGGTACAACCGGACGGCGTTCCTCTTCGCCGAGCCGGAGTGGAAGCCCAAGACCAAGGACGAAGCCCAGGCCGCAACGCCGAAGTGACCGCTCGTTTGTTCAGGATGACCCCGGAAAACGCGGTTGATCGGCCCCGCCGGCGACCGAGACCCACCTACCATGCGGGCCGCCGGCGCGCGCCGGTGTGAGCCGCGGAACCCCGCGTCGCGCCGATGCGCGGCCCGGAAGGAAAGGACCTTTATGAAAGCTTGGCATCTCGCAACCCTCGTCGCTGTCGCCGGCGGCCTCTTCGCCTTCGCTCCGGCTTCCACGACCGCCGTCACGACCTCGGCCGCTCCCGCGGCGGTGGCGGATGACGGCGAGATCTACGGCAAGCTCGTCAAGGAGCGCGGCGACGCGATCGTGACGATCAAGTACATCCTCAAGGAAGAGGACAACGAAGCCGAGGAGGAAGTCCAGGGCGTCATGATCGAGGAGTCGGGCCTGGTCCTCACCTCCAACTACTTCATGGGCGGGTTCCCCGAGTCCATCAAGCAGATGATGGGCGGGAACCGCAAGCCGCTGGAGATCAAGGTCATGATCAGCGGCGACCAGGAAGGCCTGGACGCCACCCTCATCGCCCGCGACAGCGAGCTCGACCTCGCGTGGCTCCAGATCACCAACAAGGACAACAAGAAGTTCGCGTTCGTCGACATCAACAAGCCGGTCGACGCCGTCATGGGCGACCGCGTGCTCACCATCGAGCGCCTCTCCAAGTCCAACGATCACGCCCACATCGTCAACGAGTCCCGCATCCGCTCGCTGATTACCAAGCCGCGCAAGCTCGCCATCCCCGGCAGCGAACTCGGCACCTCGATCGGCATGCCGGTCTTCAACGGCAAGGGCGAGTACATCGGCATGTCCACCCTCCAGCTCCCCAGCCGCGAGGAAATGCAGGCCGACCAGAGCAGCCAGTTCGCCCAGATGCGCCGCGTCCGCGGTGCCATGATCCTCCCCGGCGAGGACGTCGTGAAAGCCACGGCCGCCGCGAAGGAACAGGCCAAGAGCGGCAAGCCCGTCGATGAGGAGCCCGCCGCCGCTCCCGCCGGCCCCGAAACGCCCGCCGGTGAAGCCAAGCCCGAAGAGCTCAAGCCCGAGACCCCCAAGCCCGAAAGCCCCAAGTAAGGCTTGAAGTAAGGCTTCCGGCCAAGCTGCAAGCACAGCGTCTCCGCCCGATCCGCTCATGTTCATCGACAGGCCTCTCCCACCCGGGGGAGGCCTGTTCTGTATGATGACGCGATGATCTTCCACATCGGACAGCACGAGGTCGACACGGTCAAGGTCCGCGCCTGGGTGAACTCATCGCGCGGACGGACCGTCGCGTTCTGGCTCACCGCGGCGGCGGTCGTCCTCCTGCCGCTGATGGCGTGGTGGGCGTTCGGCGGTTCCGGACGAAAGGTCGACGACGGCACCAAGGTCGTCCTCTACACCACCGCGGATGAGCCGCTGGTGCAGAAAGTCGTCGATGCGTTCAAAGCCCAGACCGGCGTCGATGTCAGGATCGTGACGGACACCGAAGCGACGCGCGGATCGCTCGCGCTCAGGCTCGAGTCGGAGAAAGCCTCCCCGCGAGCCGACGTGTGGTGGTCGAGCGAAGTGGTCGGGACGATCAAGCTCTCCCAGAGCGGCGTCCTCGCGCCGTGGGCGAGCAAAGCGGAAGTCACCGTGCCCGGCGGCTGGCCCAAGCATCTCCGCCCCGCGGACCGCAAGTGGTACGGGTTTGCCCAGCGGGCCCGCGTCATCGCTTTCAACACCGGTCAGTTGAACAAAGCTCGCGCTCCGATGAGGATGCGCGACCTGCTCAGGCCCGACCTTGCCGGCAAGGTCGGCATCGCGGATCCGCACTTTGGCACGACGCGGTCGCACATGGCGTACCTCTATCACATCGCGGGGGAAGCCGAGTTCCGCGCGTGGTTCCAGGCGCTGCGGGCCAACCGGGTCCAGATCCTCGCGAGCAACTCGGCGGTGGTGCAGGCTCTGGGCCGCGGCGACATCGCCGTCGGCTTGACCGATACCGACGATGTGTGGGTCGGGCAGCGCGAAAAGTGGCCGGTCGACCTGGTGTACGAGGGCGCGGACACCCTGCGCGAGACGACCATGATCAAGCAGAAGCCCGGAACCGGGCTGATCCCGAGCCTGGGCACGCTGGTGCTTCCCAACACGGTTGGGCGGGTGCTGGCTTCGCCGAACGCGACCGCCGGCAACAAGCTCGCGGACTTCCTGCTTTCGCCCGAGGTGGAACAGATGCTCGCGGAAAGCGAAAGCCGCAACGTGCCCATCCGGCCGGACCTGGCGAAGAAGTTCAAGGACCTTGCCATCCCCACCCCGGCCGAGGTCGATTACGCAAAGGTTGCCGAAGCCGAGGAAGCCGCCATCCGCATCATCGATGAGATTCTGGGTAAGTAGCGGTCTGGGAGCGACTTCCGGCCGGTCCCTATCATCCCCTTATGCCCATGGCCGCCACCCGAGACGACATCCGCACGCTCATCGCCCGCGAGATCAAGGACCTCATCGAGATCCGCCACGACCTCCACCAGCACCCCGAGCTGAACTACGAGGAAGTGCGGACGAGCGGCGTGGTCCAGCGACAGCTCGCCCGCCTCAACATCCCGTTCCGGGCGGGCGTAGCCAAGACCGGCGTGGTCGCTCGCCTCGCCGCGACGACCCCCGAAGGCGACAAGCTTCCCGCGATCGCGCTCCGGGCCGATATGGATGCGCTGCCGATCATGGAGCAGACGGGCAAGCCGTACGCGAGCTGCATCCCGGGCAAGATGCACGCATGCGGGCACGACGGCCACACGACGATGCTGATCGGTGCCGCGCGGGTGCTTGCGGCGATGCCGCACCGGCCGAGACCGGTCGTCTTCGTGTTCCAGCCGGCGGAAGAGGGGGGCGCCGGCGGGCAGCGGATGTGCGAGGAGGGCGCGCTCGAGGGTGTGGGCGAGATCCACGGCTTGCACGGCTGGCCGACGTATCCGGTCGGGCACGTCGCGACGCGTGTGGGCCCGCTTTTGGCGAGCGTGGACGACGTGGAACTGACCGTGCGCGGCGTGCAGAGCCACGGGGCTTATCCGCACCAGGGGTTCGACTGCATCACGGCGACGGCGCAGATCGTGACGGCGATGCAGACCATCGCCAGCCGAAACGTCAGCCCGCTTGATTCGGTCGTGGTGACCTGCGGCGAGATCAAAGCCGGCACGGCGAACAACATCATCCCCGAGTCGTGCTGGACGCACTGGACCGTGCGCACGCTGAAGGACTCGACCCGCGCGCTCGCCAAGCAGCGGTTCATCCAGATCGCCGAGTCGATCGCGGCCGGGCTCGGCTGCAAAGCCGACGTCACGTACCGCGAGAGTTATCCGGTGACGCACAACGATGCGCACCTTGTGGGTGAGTTCTTCAAGATCGCGAAAGCGGCGCTCGGCGAAGGGCGCGTGGGCGAGGTCGATCAGCCGACGATGGGCGGCGAAGATTTCAGCTATTACGGCCAGCGGGTGCCGGCGTGCTTCTTCTTCCTGGGCTTGCGGCCGGAGGGGATGGATCGCTCGCCGACGCTTCACCAGCCGGACTTTGACTTCAACGACGCGGCGATTCCGACTGGCGTTGAGATGTTCGTGCGGCTTGCGACACGGTTCTGAGCAAAGCCCGTCCGGACGCCGAACAAAACTTAAATTACCCAGTTTGACAAACCGACCAAGTTGCGGCCATAATCCGCACCTCTGATCT
>JBIKTT010000059.1:0-8333 GCA_044347925.1 Phycisphaerales bacterium | reverse complement strand
AACGGTCCATGACCATCTTGAGATCCGACCACACCTTGGCTCGGTTCTCGTCGGAATAGCTTCGGAGCAAGAACGCCGGGTGGTACGTCGGCATGAACGGAATCTTGACGCCGCGAGCGTCCTCGATCTCCCACCACCGGCCGCGCAAGCGGCTCATCGGCTCACCGCCGCCGAGCAGCGCTCCGCAGGCCGACAAGCCAAGCCCCACCACCGCTTCGGGCCGCACGATCGAGAGCTGTTCGAGCAGGTACGGGCGGCAGGCTTCCACCTCGTCGAGCGTCGGCGTGCGGTTGCCCGGCGGACGCGTCTTGAGCACGTTGCAGATGTAGACCTCCGCACGAGACAAGCCCATCGCGACGATCATCTTGTCGAGAAGCTGGCCGGATCGGCCCACGAACGGCTTGCCCTGGAGGTCCTCGTCCTCGCCGGGCGCTTCGCCGACGAAGCAAAGCCTGGCCGCCGGGTCGCCATCGCTCCACACGATGTTCGTAAAGGTGGTGTCGAATCGGGCGTGAGGCGCGTCGGCTTCGTAACGCGCCCGCAGCGCGGCCAGCGCGGCTTCGTTGGTCGGGCGATCCTTGCTGCCAAGCAGCCCCAGCGCCGCGTTGGCCGGCGTGCGAACGCTCGCCGCCGGAGGGCGAGGCGCGGGCGAGGGCACCGCGATCGGCGTGACGGGAACCGCAGCCCGCACCTCGACGGCAACAGGCTTGCCCGACGCGAGGACCGGACTGGCGGCCGGGCGGGGGGAGGGGTGCGGAGCCGGATGGGAAGCTGCGCGGGCGGCGGGGACCTCGACCACGGCGGGCGGCGGCTCGGAGGATTCGACAGCCTCGCCCAAAGCCACGGCCGACTTGTTTCGATACGAGGGCACGAAATCCACGCCCATGAGCTGAGCCGTGCGGGCGTGCTGACGCACCAGTCGCGCAAGATCGGGGCGGGCCGGTTCGGGAGTGTCCATGACCGAGTGTATTGCCGAAACCGCGGTGCTCACGGGGCAACCCGCGGTGCCCGACCACCGGTTAGTTGGCGGCTTCGATGTAGACGTCGATAGCCAGCCCGGGGTAGAGCGGGTGGTTGGCGGTCCCCTCGACCTCGAACACCACCTCGACCACGCGGGTGTCGACGCGCTCGACGTTGGCGCCGCTCAACTGGCTTTTGGGCCGGGCGAAGGGCTCGATACGGACGATGCGGAGCGGGAGGTCGATGACGCGGACACCGCGCGTGCGGCCGAGGGCTTTGGAGCGTTCGTTGACGGCGGCGATGTCCTCCTCATCCACCTGAGCCCGAACGTAGAGCTTGGACAGGTCTCCGAGGACGATCTCGCCCGGGGTCGCGCCGGGGCCGACGATTTCGCCGGGCTCGACATCGCGTCGGAGAATGGTGCCATCGCGCGGAGCCCGGACGGTGTACCGCTCGAGTTCGAGCTCAATCGCTTCGACTTTGGCGAGCTGTTCGCGAAGCTCCGCTTCGGTGATGGCGAGGTCGGGCTTCCAGCCGCCGGCGCGGGCTTTGTCAAGATCGGCTTTGGCACGAGCGAGGGAAGCGGAAGCTTCGAGGAGGCGAGCTTTGGCGTCATCGAGAGCGAACCGCGCCGACTGAGCTTCGCGCTCGGACCGGGCGCCGTTCTTGACGGCTTCCTCGATCCGGCGGAGGTCGTCATCGCGGCTTGCGACATCGACGCGAGCGGCGGCTTCGAGAGCGGCGGCGGACTCCACGGCGGACTCGAGCGGGGGGAGGTCCTCGGCCCGCGGCAGGGCTTTCCAGCGTTCGATCGCGGCTTGTTTGACGGGCACGGCGGCGCGGAGGCGGACGAGCTCGGCCCGGGGAAGGCGGTCATCGACCGTGTAGAGCACATCGCCCTTGGCGACCTTGTCACCAACCTTGACCTTGACCTCGGTGACGACGCCCGAGACCGCGGACGCGATGGCGGACTCGCGCTGGGCGCATTCGACGACGCCGAGGGAGGCCACGCCCTTGACGAAGGGGTTCACGGAGGGCATCCGCTCGGGCTTGATGTCGGGCGGGGTCGGGAAAGTGGGCGTCAGGGCGACCATCGCCAGCCCGAACCCCGCGATCGCAAGCACCAAGGTGATCCAACGAACCATTGAACGCTCCTTGCAACCGTTCAGGACGAGAAGACCCTCGCGGGCGAGACGGTGATGACCTTTCGCAGGCTCATCGCACACGCGAGGAGAATGCAGACCAGCATCGCGACTCCGGACCCCGCGACAAGCTGCCACGGCAGGATGGAATCAAGCTCGGTCGTCGGCGAGTTCTGGATCAGGAGGCTGAAGATCGACGTGACCCCGATCCCGATGCCGAACCCGATCACGCCGGCGGAGGTGGCCTGCAGCAGCACCATGGACACGAGACGCCCGCTGCTTGCTCCCATCGCTTTCAGGACAGCGAAATGCTTGAGGTTCTCGATGGTGAACTGGTAGAAGATGGCGGCCGAGAGCGCCACGCCCACCGTGAACCCCAGGAAGATCGTGATGCCGAAGTTGATGCCGATGCCGGTCTCGCGAAGGACCCACTTGGTCGACCGCTCGACGAACTGCTTGCTCGTCAGCGCGACCATGTCGCCCAAAGCGTCGATCCGCTTGGCGACGGCCCCCAGGTCTTCGTCCTTCTGGGCTTTGACGAGGATGAAGCTGATTCGCTCGCGCCCGGTGGGTGTGAAGGTCACGGCGTTGTCGAACGTCGTGTAGAGCACCGCGTTGCTTTCAAAGCCCTTCTTGGCTCTGCAGAACCCAACGATCACCGCGCGCCGGTCGTTGAGCTTGAGCGTGTCGCCGATCTTGGGGTTGTTCAGCTTGACGCGGGCCGAATCCTCGATCATCACCGCGTCGGGATTGCGAAGATCATCAAGCGACCCCTCGAGCACCTCCGGCGGCCGCCCGATGAGGCTTGAACGCGGAAGCCCGATCAGTTGGCACCGCTGGAACCGGCCATCGGGCATCTCGATGTTCGCGAAGGAGTTGAAAAAGGGCTCGGCCCACTCAACGCCGGGCACGCTCCGCACGCGGTCCAGAGCCCGGTCCTCGAGCGGACGATACTCCGCCGACCACGTCGTGCTCGGGTCAATCACCCACAGATCCGGCTGCCCCACGTTCTGAAGCGGGCCCGTCGATCGCACCAAGAGCCCCAGAAAGAACGAGGCCTGCTGGTTGATCAGAAGCGTCGCGAACGCCAGCCCGAGGATCAGCGTGAGGTACTTCCCCGTGTCGCCAAAGAGCATTTTGAGCGCGATCAGAAGCACGCCCGATCGTAGGTTGTCAGCGCATCAGGTTGTACTTCAGAATGCACCAAAGCGCCGAGAATCCGTCGTGCCAGCGGATCTTCTTCCCCTCGGCGTACGTCCGCCCCGCGTAGCTCACCGCCGTCTCATAAATCCGAAGCGGACGCTTCGCTCCCGCCGCATCAGGCCCTTCGCTCACCCGCATGCCCGCGAGCTTGGCCACGATCTCAGGCTCGACCCCGAACCGATCCTCCTCGATCGTGAGGCGCGCGGCCACCTCGCGCGTGAACGCTTTGAAACAACATTCGATGTCCGACAGATTTAGATTCGTGCAGACGTTGGAGAAAAGCGTCAGGCCCCGGTTCGCCACAAAGTGCCAGAAGTAAAGCACGCGGTGCGAAAGCCCCAGAAAGCGCGACCCGATCACCGCGTCCGCCCGGATCGCCTCATCGAGCATCGGGTCCAGCATGGCTTCGTGGTCGCGCGGGTCATACTCCAGGTCCGCGTCGTGGATGATGAACAGATCCGCCTGCTCGCCCGCCGGACCCCGCCACTCGAGCGCCGAAGCCAGCGCCGTCCGGATCGCCGCTCCCTTCCCCTGATTCCGCGGATGGTGCACCACCGTCACATCCGGACGCGCCGCAAGACCGGTGAGCGCCGAGGGCGTCAAATCCGTCGACCCGTCATCCACAATGAAAAGCCGGCGCTCGATCGGCGTGCCGTCCGCCGCCATCGTGCGAGGCACGGCGTCAAGCCGCGCGATCGCCCGCTCGATCAGCCGTTCTTCGTTGTAGACAGGGATGAGGACCGCGAGAATCACGACCAACCGTATTCGGGATCCCCGCAGCCCGATTCCACGGCCCCGGCCGGTCCTGGCTTACCCGAACAGATCCGGCTCGCGAGTCAGGATCCGCTTCTGAGCATTGGACAGTCCCAGAAGCGACAGGTCCCTCTCACGGACCCATCGCCGCTCGACCGCCGTGTGATTCGCCGGGACCTTCAGGGCCCGCTCGGCACCCCCGGCCCCCAGCGCCCCGCCGATCGCCGAGAACCGGACCTCCCGGTGCGTCGTCTGGTGCACGAACGCGAACGCCGACCCCGTCGTGATCCTGACCCCCTCAAGCCCGAGTTCGCTCAGAATCTCCCGGACCGCCATGCCGCACTCCGCATGCGGTCGCTCGAGGGTGGGTGCTTGCCAAAGCCCGGCCCACAGCCCCTTCCCGGCCCGCCGCTCCACCAGGAGCAGCCCTCGAGGATCACGCACCACCACCACCTCGCACCGCAGAATCGAGCGTTTGGCCTGTTTCTTCGGAGCGGGAATCTCTTCCTGCTTGCCGATCCGACGGGCTTCGCAGACCTTGGTCACGGGGCACGCTTCGCACCTCGGCGATCGCGGGGTGCACACGACGGCTCCAAGCTCCATCAAGCCTTCGTTGAAACCGGCGACCCGGTCGCCGGCCGCCCGGGCGAGCTGCCCCGCTCGCTCCCAGCACCAATCAGCACCCTCGGCCGCGGAAACCTCCCGCCCCTCAACTCGAAGCAGGACGCGAGCGACGTTCCCATCCACGATCGGCTCGGGCTTGCCGAAAACGATCGACGAGACCGCTCCCGCCGTATAACGGCCAATGCCCGGCAAGCTCCGCAGGTCCGCCGCGTCCGCGGGAACCACGCCACCGAACCGCTCGACGATCTGCTGCGCCGCCGCAAAGAGCATCCGGGCCCGTCGGTAGTACCCCATCCCCGACCACAGCGCTAGCACGGCCTGTTCCCCGGCTTGCACCATCGAAAGCGGCGTTGGAAACCGCTCCATGAACGGCCCGAACCGCTCCAGAACGCGGGAAACCTGCGTCTGCTGGAGCATCACCTCGCTCACAAGCGATTTCCAAGCATCACGCCCACCCCGCACGGTCTTCCGCCAGGGCAGGTCGCGCGCCTCGCGAGCAAACCAGTCCGCCAGGTTTCGCGTGAAAGCCGCGTCCCCCGCGGCCCGAGCGACCAGATCGCAAGGGACCGAGCTTGGGCCAGCCGACTTCTTGCGGGTCTTCTTCAAACCCCGGCCCCCTCGATCGCCTTGCGAATCTTGGGCTTGAGCGTGCTCCACGCGACCGCCGGATCCTTCCCGACAGTGATCCAGTCGCCGAGGATCAGAACATTGGTCACCCCCGGGACCTCAAAGAGCCGGCGAGCAAGATCGTCCCCCGCCGCCGCTTGGGCGTTGAAGTAGGACCGCGCCCGGTCCGAGATGCGAGCATCGAGGACGCACTTGACAGCGTTGGGATTGGGTGTTTCCGTGAACTCGACCACCTTCATGCCGCTCTCCCGCTCCACGATCTGCGTTCCGTTG
This sequence comes from Phycisphaerales bacterium, assembly GCA_044347925.1. Taxonomy (GTDB): domain Bacteria; phylum Planctomycetota; class Phycisphaerae; order Phycisphaerales; family UBA1924; genus UBA2396. Next base: position 2,751 of record JBIKTT010000059.1, on the reverse strand, counting down.
GTCTTCGCTCGGGGCTCCGCTTTGAGATTCGCCCCAACAACTTCGTTCGACCCCGCGCCCCCGACCAACCGATGAATAAACTCCTGAACACCCTTCCTCCCCGACGGAGCGTCTTCATTGGATCATTGGACCCGGATCAGCGACCTGCTCACGCGGCTGACTTCCTACTCACCATGGGAAGTCGCGGTTGAGCTCATCCTGATCTGGATCGTCATCTGGGCCATCATTCGGTTCGTCCAGGGGACCGGCGCGGCGGGTGCCCTCAAGGGGCTCCTGGTGGTCCTTTTCGTCGTGACCATCGCCTCCCGGGTGGCTTCCGGCGATGAGCGGTTCGACCGCCTCTCCTACCTCGCCGACAAGTTCCTAGCCCTCGTCGCCGTCGGCCTGATCGTCATCTTCCAGCCCGAACTCCGACGGGCGCTGGTCCGCCTGGGCGAAGCCCCCTTCTTCCGCGGCACCCCTCCCGAGATCGCTTCCATGGTCGCGGAGATCGCTTCCGCGTGCAAGTACCTTTCCAAAGCCAAGTTCGGCGGCCTCATCGTGATCGAGCGTCAGGTCGGCCTCACCGGTCTGGTCGAGGAAGGGACCACCCTCAACGCCGACCTCAACGCCCAGCTCCTCAAGACGATTTTCTTCCCCGGGTCTGCCCTGCACGACCTGGCGGTCATCGTCAAGGGCAAGACGATCCGGGCCGCGGGGGTTCAGCTTCCCCTCGCCGACCCCGCCGACATGCCCGATCCGATGCTCGGCTCGCGCCACCGGGCGGCCCTGGGGTTGTCCAAGGAATGCGACGCGATCGCCGTGGTTGTCTCCGAAGAAACCGGCCGCATCCGCATCGCCGAGCGCGGCCGCCTCTCCGAGCCCATGACCTACGACCAGTTCCCCGATGAGCTCAAGTCTCGCCTGACCCGGGGCCCGGTCCCGATCGTGTCCATCGTGCCCGACCCGATGACGACCGCGTTCACGCCTTCCCAGGTCGACGATTTCAATCGCACCAAGACCCTCGACGGCGAGAACCCCCAATCCCGCACCGCCTCCTGACGAACAACAACCGTGCTCAGCCAGATCAAAACCTTCGCCCTCGTCACCGCCATCGCCCTGGTGGTTTGGCTCTTCGCCGAATCCGAAAGCGTGCGGACGCGGGAGCTCACCCTCGTCATCGAGCTCCCCTCGGACCCGAGCTCAAGCCTCATCATCCAGCCGTTTGAACCAAGCGTCTGGCGCGAACGCGTGCAGGTCACGATCAACGGCTCAGCCGCGGCCCTCGCGGCTTTCCAAGCCGGCGCCTCCAAGCCGCTCAAGCTCACACCCGACATGGACGGCATGCCCTCCTCCCCGGGCGAGGGGGATCTGGACTTCCGCCGTGTGCTCCGGCCCCTGCCGCTTTTCGCCGCTCGCGGCGTCACCATCACCCGCGCCGAGCCCGCATCTCTTCGCGTCTGGGTCGACCGGATCGTCAAACGCGAAGGGGTTCGCGTGGAAGCCGCCGGCTTGACCGTTGACCTTGAGGGCCCCGCGGTCGTCAGTCCGCGAACCGTCAACATCCTCGGGCCCGAATCCGTGCTGGCCCGCTTGCCCCAGGACGCCGCGGCGCTTGCCCGGCCCTCACAGGAAGACCTCTCCCGCCTCGTCCCCGGCCGACCTGACAAGCTCCAGGGCGTCACCATCGAGGTGCCCCCCGAAATCGCCGGCATGGAACGCTTCGTCCGCCTTGATCCCCCCCGCGCCGACATCGAGCTCACCGTCGTTTCCAAGCGGTCCAGCGCGACCGTCGGAAGCGTTCCCGTGCAGGTCCTGCTCCCCATGCTGATCGCCCAGCAATGGGAGGTGACCAGCGAACAGACCTTCTTCTCCGACGTGCAAGCATCCGGCCCGTCGGAACTCATCGATCAGCTCCGCCGGAATGAGCTTCGCGTCTTCGCGATCGTCTCCCTCAGCGCCGATGAGCTTGAACGCGGCATCGCGGCCAAGGAAGCCGTCTTCACGACCCTTCCCTCTTCCGCGCTCACCTTCAAGTCGGACAACCCGATCGTCAAGCTCAAGGTCACCCGCCGCCCCGCTCCCAAAGCACCCAACGAAGCACCCGCCGCAGAGCCGCTCCGCGACAAACCGCGCGAGCCCGCAGAGCCAGCCCCGGCCCGCTGACAGCGGATCACGAAACGACCAAGTTCCATTCGACGGCCCTTATTTGGTCGTCACGACCGAGTCGGTCGACGAAGCCGCGCTCGAGGTCGCGGGCACCACCACCGTCGTCGTGCCCGCCGGCTGCACATCGGACGACCCGTCCTCGGTCGCGCCCTTTGTTTCGACCTTCGCGGTCGTCGCTGCTCCAGACGCTTTCTGCGCCGTCGCAGGTCCGCGGCCGCGACGCTCGCGACGCATCGGTTTGCCGTCCTCACCGATCTGATACCCCGCCGTTTCAAGCTGCCCCTTGTCCCAGTCCCGGGTCAGAAGCTCGGCCGGGGTCGGTTCACGATTCAGCACCTGGGTGCCGGGCTCGAGCCCGGCGAGGATCTCGGCATGGGTGTCGGACTGACGGCCGAGATTGACCGGCCGGCGAACGAATCGTGAGCCCTCGCGCACGTGGACAAACCGCACCGGACCATCGCTGAACACGGCCTGCACCGGCACGGAGGTCCCGTCAGCGACGCGGTCGAGGAAAATGCGAGCTTCGCACCGCATGGAAGGCTTGAGCCCTTCGGCCTGGGCCCGATCAATCGCGATCTTGACCGTGTATTCCTTGAGGTTGGG
>JBIKTT010000072.1:0-7808 GCA_044347925.1 Phycisphaerales bacterium | reverse complement strand
GGTCCGGCTTCGGCCGTCGTTCTTCCCGTTCACCGAGCCGAGCGCGGAGTTTGACATGAAGATCCGCTTGCGGCCGGAGCAGCCGGTGCGGTGGATGGAGCTTGGCGGCTGCGGGATGGTGCATCCCAACGTGCTGAAAGCGTGCGGGGTGGATCCCGAGGAATGGCGCGGGTTTGCGTTCGGGTTCGGGATCGAGCGGCTTGCGATGGGCAAGTACGGGATTCCGGACATCCGGATGCTGTTCGAGAACGACATCCGGTTCCTGCAGCAGCTTTGAAGCCGCGAGCCGGTAGATCAGACGGCTGTGGGACCCCGGGGGCGGAGTGAGCTCGATGGAGGGTCCATCGGCCGCTTGAGAGGGTCTTTCCTTCGTGGAGGTACGGTCAATGAGCGATATGCAGAATCCTGCGCCGCAGGTCGCGTACGAAGAGGTCTACGTCGAAGTGCCGCAGTGGCCGAAGATCGTGGGCATCCTGAGCATCATCTGGGGTTCGCTTGGAACGTGCTGCGGAGGCATGGGTACGGTGTACTTCATGTTCATGCCGCAGATCCTCAAAGCGGCCGAGCAGCAGATGGGTCCTGCTCCCAAGGAACTGGTCCCGTCCCCCCCCATGATCGGCATGCTTGCGTTCGGGGTGGTGGTCACGATCATCCTGATCATCGCGGGCGCCCTGACGATCAAGCGTTCGTCGGCGGGCCGGCTGGCCCACCTGGTGTACGCGGTGCTGAGCATCGCCGGGACGGCGGCGTACACGTACTTCGCGATTCAGTACCAGAACAACCTTCAGGCGTGGGTGCAGGCCAACGGCGACAGCCAATGGGCTTCGCAGGGCGGCGCGCAGATGGGCTCTGGAGCCCAGAACGTGATCACCGCGCTGACGGTCGCGCTTTCGGTGGCCTGGCCGGTGTTCTGCCTGATCTGGTTCGGGCTGGTGAAGCGGACCCGCGAGTCGATGACCGGGGTTCCGGAAGCCGATCCGCTGGCGCCGGTTCGCTGAGATTCAGCAGGGTTGTCCCCGGCGCGGCTCACCGCGTATACTCGGGGCATGCGGGCGTAGCTCAGTGGTAGAGCGACGCGTTCCCAACGCGTAGGTCACGAGTTCAAGCCTCGTCGCCCGCTTTCGACGCTCTCGGCCTTCCGAGGGCGTCGTTCATTTTTGGGCCGTTCGGCCGCGGTGTTTGCCCGGCAAAGCGGGCGGGTCAGCCGCCGAGGAGCCTGTCGAGGCGCTGCTTGCGGAAGGTCTCGTCGGTCCAGATGGAGCGCGGCTCACGGACCTCGGTGTCGCCACGGATGATTCTGGGCTTGGCACGGGAATCGACGGCGTTGGTGGTCTGGCTTGGGACGGACTGGTCGACGCCGGTGTGGGCGTCGAGGAGGCCGGGAGCGTCGGCGGCCGCGGGGTCAGACGTCAAGCGTCGGAACCAGTCGGCGCCGAGGTAGTAGGTGGTGCCGGGCGGGATGGTCGGGATCTCGCCCGATGGCGTGCTCGCGTACGTCGACATGGGGAAGACCGCGACGACCGCGCCGTTGAACCGGGCGAAGCGCCTCGGGTCGCCGCGGCGGCGGGGGAGCTCGTAGACCTTTCCGAACCCGATGCCGTCATCGACGCTGCTGGTGTCGTTGGAGAGGCCGCGCGAGAGGGTGCTCGCGTCGCTTCCGCCGGCGGGCTTGAGGTCCTTGCTTCGCCAGGGCTGGTCCGAGCCCGGCTGCACGCTTGTCGCAAGCAGCGCGGGGATCAGGATGGACAGTGCGGCGATCACCGGGGGATGATACGACGGGCTTGGAGTGCCGGCGTGAGGGGGCCTGTCGGACGGGGTCAGCGGGCCGGCTTGGCCGCGGCGTCGGCGGGGAGCTCGATGCGGACGATGACCTTGGTTCCGGCCGGTGGAGCGGCGGAGCTGAGCGTCCACGCGGGATCCTCGACGGACTCCTCGTGGCTGATGATCTTCGACCAGGCGATGGGCTCATCGCCGAAGGTGCAGAGGCCGATGAGCGTGCCGGAGACGTCGGCGGCGTACGGCCGATCAGTCCGCCGCTGGAGCAAAGCCGAGCCCGCGAAGACGAAGCCATGAGGTGTGGACGTCAGCAACGACTTGTTCTTGTAGTTTTGGACCAGGTCGGTGAGCGGCTTGACGATGCGCACGCCGCTTTCGTCCCAGGCGATCGTGATGAGGAGAGCATCGCCCGCGGGAGGGTGGGGGATCAAGACCTTGGTGTCCTTGTCCCATGACCATGAGCCCGGCTTGCCGGGGAGGGCGCCCGCGAGGAGCAGCGCCGCGTGGAGATGGGATGGCAGAGCCTGAGTCATGACGACGGACTCGTGCTCGCGCGTGTTGGGGCGGCAAGCGAGCACTTCGAGGTAGGTGAGGGCGCCCTGGCCCATGCCACGGGAGATCTCGCCGTCGAACTCGACGGCTCGCTTGGCGAGGTCGAGGCGGATGCTCGGAAAGACCTCGCGAATGGGGGGCGCGGCTTTCGCCTGCGGCGCAGGCTGCGGAGCAGGCGCGGAAGGCTCGGGCGCGACGATGGGCTGAGGTGGCGCTGGCTGCAGCGGCGGTGGTTGGGGTGCTGGCTGGGGTGCTGGTGGCGGGGGCACGGGCGTGCGCGTTCCGCAGCTTGCGAGCAGCGCGGAAAGGGCGAGCAGGAGGCCGACCATCAGGATGGCCGAGGGCTTGATCATGATCCGCGCTCCCGCACGAGGCGTTCGAAGAGCTCGCCGCGTTTCTCGAAGTTCTCGAACTGTCCCCAGGAAGCGCAGGCGGGCGAGAGCAGAAGCACATCGCCGGGCTTGGCGCGGAGGAAAGCGGCCGCGACGGCGTCTTCGACCTTTCCGCAGGGGATGCTCCGGCCGCTTGAAGCCGCGTCGAGCGCGGGGCCGGTCTGGCCGACGGTGTAGAGGGCGGCGAGCTCACCGGCCATCTTCGCAACGGGCGAGAGGTCCGAGCCCTTGTCGTATCCGCCGGCGATGAGGTGGACGCGAGCGAGGCCGACTTCGCGCATGGCTTCGAGAGCGAGGAGCGTCGATTCCGGCGTCGTCGACTTGCTGTCGTTGAAGCACGTGACGCCGCCAAAGACGCCCACACGCTGCAAGCGGTGCGACAAGCCGGGGAAGGTGCGGAGTGCCGCGTGGATCTTGGCTTGGTCGGCGGTGGGGATCGCGGCGCGGACCGCCGCGGTGGCGACAGCGGCGTTGTGGGCGTTGTGGCGACCGGGGACGGCGAGGCTTGTGACGCCGTCTTCGGGTTTGATGATCACGCGGTGGACGCCGGGCGGCGTGGGCCAGTCGGCGACGCTTGCATCGCCGAGGATGGCGGTGTCGCCGGCGTGCTGGTGGGCGATGAGGTTGTGCTTGCTCTGGCGGTAGTGGTCGAGCGTGACGTGCCAGTCGAGGTGGTTGGGCGAGAGGTTGGTGACGACGCCGACCTTGGGCGCGAAGCGTTCGCGGCCGAGCCAGTGGAGCATGAAGCTCGAAAGCTCGAGAACCACCCGCGTCTCCGCGGAGATCTTTCCCCCAAGGAGCGAGCCGCCGATGTTGCCGCCGAAGATCGCGTGCTCACCCAGGCCGGTGAGGGCGTGGTGGATCATCGCGCTGGTGGTGGATTTGCCGACCGAGCCGGTGACGGCGATGATGCGGTCGCGGCGGGGGAGCGTGGCGATGGCGAGGCCGATCTCGGTGGTGAGCGGGACGCCTGCGGCTTCGGCGATCTCAAGGTACGGGTTGTTCCACGGCGTGGGGACGGCGGGGTTGACGACGATGAGGTCGGCTTGGCGGAAGTCCGTCTCGCGATGTTCGCCCAGGCGGAGGGTCACGGCGCCGGTCCGCGTAAGGTCTTCGAGCGCGGCGATGGACGAGGCGAGCTTGTCTGCGGGCTTGCCGTCGGTGACGAGGACGATCGCGCCCTGGTCCGCGAGCCAGCGCGTGACGCCGACGCCGCCGCCGAAGCCGCCCAGTCCCATGACGGTGACGCGTTTGCCGCGGAGATCGGAGCTTTGCACCATGACGGAAGGTAGGAGCCGCTCGCCGGACGCGGCCCGCGGCGGTCAGCGGTTGACGCCGACTTTCTCGGCCAGTTCCAGGAGCGGGGCGGGGTCGATCTGGATGAGGCCCTGGCTGGGCCGGTCAAAGTCGAGCGTCATGCAGAGGGTGACGCCGACGAGAGCGGCGAGGGTGTACGCGTTGCCGACGGAGCGCCGCTCGGCGATGCCGACGCCGTAGCCGACGGTGGCCATCGAGACGCAGCAGGAGACGATCATGATGAGGATGAACTCAAGCGGGAGGTGGCGGCGGTTGATGGCGTTGCGGGCGGAGAGCTCGTTGTCGATGGCTTCCATGCCGGTGACGAGGAGGTTGGCGAGGGCGGGCGAGTGGGACGCTTCGCCGAGGGCCTGCTGCAGCACGGCGTGGTAGCGTTCATCGAGGCGGCGGATGATCTCGGCTTCCTTGGCGGCCGAGCGTTCGCGGAAGAGCTCGAGGCGGATCGCGACGTACTGGCGGATGTTGGCGCGGAGGGAGTCGGGCGCGGGGACGAGCCCGGCGCGGTCGTAGGCGGTGCCGATGGCGTTGGCTTCGCGGGCGAGGGCGTCCTGCCGATCGACGAAGCGGCCCATCGCCCCGGCGAACGCGAACCCGAGGAGCAGGGCGAGGAGGCCGAGGAGGGCGCTCTGGATGGTGCCCAGGTGCTCGTGCTCGGGCTTGGACTCGGCTTTCACGCGGCGGCCGCGTGCGATGCCGAAAGCCATGCTTGCGAAGACGAGGGAGAGACAGACGGCGGTGAGGACGACGTCGGAGAGGAGAGACATGGGGGGAGGGTACGGGAGGGTGGGATGGGGACGCGGGGTGGCGGGGCGCGGGGACGGGATGTGGGGGGTGGGGGAACGGCGAGCGGCGAACAGGGAAAGGGCTTGATGCCTTCCCGCTGTTCGCCGCTCGTGGATCGCTGTGCTCGTTCTTTCCTTACGCCGCCAAGTTGCCCGACATCTTGCCACCGGCCTTGCCGGTCGTCTGGCTCACGATGGTGAAGCCGCCGCCGCCCGCCCTCCCAAAGCGGAGCGTCAAACTCTCGCTGGGGACGCTGAACTGCTTGCCGCGTTTGCTGCGGACGACGTACGAGACGCTCCGCGTCCCCTCGGGGACGGCCTCGTCGATGTATTCCTTCTCGCCCACGCTGTCGAGCAGGACGAACTCACCGCCGCCCCCACCCGTATCGATCGACCGCGACACGCTGTAGATGACGCCGAAGACGCCGGGGGGCTGGCTGGTCTTCCAGCGAACGATGACGTTGCCGAGGCTATCGAGCGTGCCGCTCATCTGGTACGGCGCGGTGGGGACGGGCGGGGGCCCGGGGGGCGCGGGGGGCTCGAGGCCCGCCTGCGACCAGAGCGCCGGGTTGTTGCTGTTCTCGATGAAGGCCTTGATGACCCCGACCAGGTCGCGCCCGCCGTCGAGCATGGTGCCGGCCTGTTCGTTGAGTGCGACGGTCGCATTCTTGGAGGCCTGCCGCGCGTTGACGGCGTTGGTGTACGCGGTGCGGGCGGCTTTGGTGGCGTTGTCGACCGCGAGGACCATCGGCGCGGTGACGCCGAAGGTCGCCGGCGACGCCGCCCACAGGGTGACGTGGTTCTCGAACCAGACGATCTGTTCAAGCCGTTTGTCGGGGATGTTGCCCATGGTCGCTGCGCTCCAAATTTCCAAATTCTCAAATGGCCAAAGGGCCAAATGAAGAGGGGTTTGGGCGGCCCACGGCAGCCCGTGGCTGGAGCATCGACGGGGCGTGGGGGCGACTTGAGGCGCGGGGCCTTGAATTTCAAATTTCAAATTTCAAACGTGGAATTTTCAATCCCACGCCACCCCCCTCCCCCAACTTCTCGGTCCTGCCCGGAAACTCTTCCCGCCCCGCCCTCAGAGTTTTTCCCGCTGCCCACGGAGCATTTCCGGCTGCCTCCAGAGTTTTTCCCGCTGCCTGCGGAACAAAAGCCCGTCCCTACGGAGCATCACCAGTGGGAAAAACCCCGCAGCGCGAGCGCGATGGAGTTTTTCCCGCTGCCCGCGGAGCAACGGCCCGTCTCTGCGGAGCGTCCGGGGAGAGTTGGCCTTGGGAGCGAGATGTTTGTGAACGTCGATTCGACGGCGCGACGGGCGACCACGGCGTGCTTTGACGTCTTTCCCTCAGCAACACCCAGCTTGAAGGAAAATCGAAGCAACCCGACTCGTCGGTCCCGGCGAAGCTCGCGCATCGCACAATCCCGTACATCCGGACGCCACCGCATTCCGCCTACCACGAGAGAATCGCGTAGCCCTGACCGCCGATTTCGAAATCGGTGCCGTAGCTCCCTCCGCACTCAAGGGGCTTGGAACTGCCGAAGAAGTCGAGTACGGAGATTCTTGGGGCGGGCATCGGCGGTGGGCACACCTGATCCTGGCGTACGGTGCCCAGTCCGTTCATCGAGACGCCACCGTTCGGAGCGAACGCAACGCCGCCGGCAGCGGAGAAGCTCACCGGGTCCGGCGCCGAACCTCCGCCGGCACGAGCCAGAATGCTCTGAGGTGAATCGCAGATCCGCACCACGGCGTCCCCACCGTCGGCGTCCTGTGCCGTGATCCCCGGGATGTCAACGCAGATTCGCTGGCCGGGCGTCACGGGAATCGTCGACCTGACGTAAGCGCCGCTCCCCCCCGCATAAATGCCGAAGCCGTCTGGTCGGTATCGGCCTCCGCCCCCAGCGCCCCAAAGCTCGACGGTCACCTGCGAAACCCCCTCCGGCACCACAAATTCGCCGCTGCCCGAAAAGGCGAGCTGTCCACGAGGTGGCGGCGGCGACGCCAGAGCGAACAGGGCTACTGGGGCGGGCGAGACGCGCTGACGCGGGGTCAGGATGACAAAATCCGGGCCTCCAACGCGTCGCACCGAGACTTCCAGCCAACGCGTCTCAGCAGCAAAAGCGGAGCCGAAGTCAAGCTCGACCGCGAACCGGCCCGCGCTCGTCGGAACGCCTCCGGCTGCCAATTGAGGGCCGATCGGCACGCCGCCGGCTTGGGCATTCCAAAGTCGAAATCGGAAGTCGCACGCCCCTTCGACCGGGACGCCAGACTCGGAAACAAGACCTTGGTACACAAACGAAGATCCGATCGGCTCGGCATAAGCGACCGAGCCAATCACAAGGAACATGATAATCGCAACCGCCCTAGAGAGAGCGGAGGCGAGCGGCGCAACGATCAACGTGTTCGCGTTCATTTCATTAGACTACCCGATCCAGTTTACCGGAGTCAAACAGTTTTTTGCCCGTCGATCGTGAATCGCGAGCGAGACGTCGTACGAAATCGACTGCCCCGGTCTCTCCGCTTTTTCTCTGCTTTCCTCCGCGACCTCTGCGTTCGTTCCCGTCCTTACGCGACCGACGCGAGGTAGGCGGCGAGGACGTCTCTTGCGGCGTTGAGGTCGGTGAGGTCGATCATTTCGGTGACGGTGTGGATGTAGCGGGTGCCGACCACCACGCCGACGGCTCGGGCGCCGGCGGCGGCTTGTTGGGCGGCGGCGCCGTCTTGGCCGCCGGCGGCGAGGATGGTGCGCTGGTAGGGGATTTTGTGCTTCTTGGCGACGGCTTCGACTTCCTTGACGAGGGCGTAGTCGGAGATGAAGGAGCCGTCCTTGATGTGGAGGCCGAAGCCGAGGCCGTGCTTGGTCACGGCTTCTTCGGAGGGGACGCCGGGGCCGTCGCAGGCGAGGGTGACGTCGATGCCAAAGCCGATGTCGGGGAGGACGGCGTGGCTTGCGGTCTTGGCGCCGCGGAGGCCGACCTCTTCCTGTGT
>JBIKTT010000058.1:0-8425 GCA_044347925.1 Phycisphaerales bacterium | reverse complement strand
ATCGACGGCCTCGTCCACATCTCCGACATCACCTACGACCGGATCGGCTACGGCGAGAAAGCCATCGAGAAGTTCGTCAAGGAAGGCCAGAAGGTCACCGTCCGCGTCCTCAAGATCGACTGGGACAACGACCGCATCGGCCTGGGCCTCAAGCAGCTCTCGACCGACCCGTTCCAGACCGCTTCCGCGAGCATCACCGAAGGGGCGGAGCTCACCGGCCGCGTCACCAAGATCCTCGAGTTCGGCGCGTTTGTCGAGGTCTCTTCCGGCGTCGAGGGCCTCGTCCACATCTCCGAGCTTGACCACCGCCGCGTCAACCGCGTCGAGGATGTCCTCAAGGTCGACGAGATCGTGCAGGTCAAGGTCCTCAAGATCGAGAAGGACTCCCGCAAGATCAGCCTGTCGATCAAAGCCATGAAGCCCGCGCCCGCGGCTCCCTCCGGCGGCCCCGGCCGCAAGAAGGACGGCCCCCCCGGCAAGACCGCCGAAGAGATCATGAAGGAATCCCCCGCCTTCCGCCGCCTGAAAGCTCAGGCGACGCAGAAGGTCACCAAGTTCAAGGGCGGCCTGGGCTAAGCCAGTCGTCAGTCATCGAAACCAAGAGCAACGCCAAGGCTTCCGAAGCCTTGGCGTTGTTCATTGGCGGACGCGGTGCCTCGCCGCCCCCAGTGCGAAGCGATACGCTGCACGGTGAAAGCAGCTATCTACACCAAGTTCGGCCCGCCCGAAGTCGTGCGCATCGCGGAGATCGCCGATCCCGTCCCCGGCGAAGCGGATGTTCTGATCCGCGTGCACGCCACCACGGTCACGACCGGGGATTGGCGGATGCGGGCCAGGATCATGCCCGCTCCGATCTTTACGCTGATCGCTCCGCTCGTCCTGGGCATCTTCGGTCCTCGCAAGCAGGTGCTCGGCACGGAGTGTGCCGGCGTCGTCGAAGCCGTGGGGGCCCGGGTCACAATGTTCAAGCCCGGCGACCGCGTCGTCGCGGCGATCGGGATGAAGATGGGGGCTCACGCCGAACTGGTCACCATCCGCGAAGACGCCGCGATCGCGAGGGTCCCCGCAAACCTCTCGTTCGATGAAGCGGTCGCGATCCCCTTCGGCGGCTTGGTCGCGCTGCGCTGTTTGCGTGACCTCGCCAAGATCAAGCCCGGCCAGAAGCTGCTCGTCATCGGCGCGTCGGGCTCCATCGGCGTCGCAGCGGTACAGCTCGGCAAGCACATGGGCGCCCACGTGACCGGCGTGTGCAGCACCGCGAACGTTGAGCTCGTCCGAACCCTCGGCGCCTCGGCCGTGATCGACCGGACGGCGCGGGACTGCACGCGTGGCCCGGAGACCTACGACGTCATTCTCGACACCGTGGGCGCGACCTCCTTCGCGAAGTGCAAACGCGTGCTCGCCCCCGGAGGCCAATTCCTCGCGGTGCTCATGGGGGTTACCGAGTTCTGGCAGATGCTCTGGACAAGATTCATCGGAAGCCGCCGCGTCCGCGGCGCGATCGTCATGGAGAAGAAGCCCGACCTCGAGCACCTCATGAGCCTCGCCCACGCCGGATACCTCAAGCCCGTGATCGACCGCACCTACGCCCTGAACGACATCGTCGAAGCCCACCGCCGCGTCGACACCGGCCGCAAGGTCGGAAGCGTGGTGGTCCGCGTCCGGCCAGAATCAGTCAGGTCAGCATGAAGCGATCGGCTGCGTCCCAAGCAACAACGCCAAGGCCCCGCGGCCCTGGCGTGTCTTGCTGGCGTTTGTGCTGGCGTTTCTTGTTGAGGAGACGCTCGTTGCCGCCCGCTTACGCCGCGAGCTTGAACTGGGCCGTCGCGCTCGCTCCGGCCCCGCCGACGCCGAACTGCACGGTGAGCTGTTCGCTCTCGGGCCCGGCGGCCTGGCCCTTGAACCCCTGCACGAGGTACGTCACCATGTTGGTGCCGAAGGGGACGGTGTCATCGACGAAGGACTTGCTGCCGGTGCCGCCGGCGACGGTGAACGTGCTCTCGCCTGCGAGGCGGCGGCGGACGGTGAAGTACGCTCCGCTGCTGGGCGAGCTGTTGGCGCTCTTCCACGTGAGGAGGATCCCGCCCGAGCCGGTGAGGCCGACGGAGAAGTTGGTCGGCTGCCCGGGGAGCGGCGCGGGCGTGGGCGGCGCGGGGGGAGGTACTTGCGCGAGGTTGTAGACGTTGGGGTTGTTCGTGACCTCGGCCTGCGTCCTGATCTGGCGGATGATGTCGGCCCCGGCGTCGCGCATGAGTTCGACGGCGTCGTGGAAGACGTTGGTGGCGGTCTTGGCGGCCATCTTGGCGGCCTGCTGCGCGGTGTAGCCGTTGCGAGCGGCTTTGACCTTGAGATCAAGGGCCGTGACGGTCGCGGTGGTGGTCCCGATGGCGACGGCGTTCGCCGACCAGACCGGCACCCAGTTTTCAAACTGCTGAATGGCTTCGATGTCTTTGCTTGAAACAGTCGCCATAAGAAAGCCTCTCCGCGGCCGAGCCGCTCGTTGCTCCGGCATGAAGCAAGTTCCCGAGGGGATCGGCGAGCGCGGCGCGGAACTTCACCTCAATAATGCAAACACGGAGCAAGTTTTCAAGGAGAGGGGTCGGCATGACACAACATTGTGCCAGTGCGATGGGCGTGGGTGAAGGGGTGAGAGAGGGAGAGGGGGAAGGGGTGGGGTTCGGGCTCGATCATTCGTTGAAAGAGAGGGGTCATGGATTGGAGGTGACGGAGCGGCAGGCCGTCCATCCACCACGCACCGAAGCGGCGGAAGGTGACTCCCCCAAGAGCATCACTTGGCTGATGCCGACCGACGCCCCGAGATCATCTATTGCGCGGGCTGGCCGCCGTTTCCGACCATTCCTGTCTATGAGTAGAAATTCCGGTTCTGCAGTAACTATACTCCCGAGTGCAGCTCTTTCGCCGCCACCCTGCGAGTTTGACCAGTGTTTCGCTGGTGCTGCTGGCCGTCTACATGGTGGCGTCGCTCGGCGTGATTCCAGCGCCACGAGTGATCATGGGGTGGTTCGGTCAGATGGCTGGCGAGCGGTACCCGTGCGAATCCTGCGGCTGTGGCTGCGCATCGGCTGCGGAGTGCTGGACGAACTGCTGCTGCCACAGCGAGCATCAGCGACTGGTGTGGGCGATTTCCAACGGCGTTATGCCCCCCCCGGTGGTCGAGTTCAGCGATCAGCAGTGGATCGCGGCGGCAAACGCCGTCAAGCCGGGCAGTGCTCACTGCGTGATGTGCGTGGAGCGGATCAAGGTCCAGTTGCGGCAAGGCATCGCGACCAAGCCGATCCACGACCCTTCCTGCGTGTGCGATGGCGCGTGTGATGGCGGTTGCGGAAAGTCGTGCTGCGGGACCGCGGTCGCTTCCAAGCCCAGCAAGGGCTCGTCGTGCTGTGCCAAGGGCGGGGACGAGAAGAAGCCGTCGTGGCCGGGGCCGTCGATCTCGGCCTTGTCTTGCAAGGGTCTGAAGCAACTGCTCGCGATGGCGATGCCGCCCACCCCGCCGGTGCGCGTCGTCACCCTCGTCCTCCCCGAGCTGATGCCGTTCGTCCCGGAATGGCCGGAGGACGCCGCGTACAGCTCGCGAAGCCTGGATGCTCCCGAACCGCCGCCGCGAGCGTGACGCTTCCATTTCGTTGACGCTCAAGTGCCGACCCGTCGCTCTGTGATCGACGGCGCGTGTTCTGCGATCACGCATCGAGAGCATCTCGATTCGCTGACCTGCGCCCGCGGCGTTCGCTCCGGCTGTGCCCGAGGGGCGCTTTGACTTGGCATCACGTCAACGAACCCTCACATCCAGCCCTGTCTCGCGCTGCGGTTCCGTCGATGGGCCCACGCGCGGGATCCCCATTCATGCATTTCGTCGTCCCGTCGTCGCACGGGAAGGCGGCTTGTTCTCGCACATCCATTTGTTCAACACGCTTCTGAAGGAGATTCAGAGATGAAGTCTGTTCTAGCTCTTGTCGTTCTGTCCGGACTCGCGGTCAGCTCCGCCACCGCGGCGGAGGTGGGTATCGCCAGCGGTTCGGCCACCATGTCGTTTGACCTGCCGACGTTTCTCGGCCAGTCGCCCCTGAACACGTTCGACGCCGCGTTCGGCATCACCGAGACCCGCGATCATCTCCTGAACCTGCCCGGGAACAGCCCGTCGGCATCGCAGACCTGGGCGACAAACCCGGTCGGCACGCCCAGCCCGACAGGCCGCACGATTCAACCCACAACGCTCACGATCGACGCGGCCAACGTGCTCGGCACGTGGGGTCCGGTGGCGAGCGACTTCGGAGCGTTCGCCATCGGCGGGGAGCAGATCGGATTCGGCGGCATGACCCGCTGGACGCTCGATCCGGGTATCCCGGGCGTGCTCCTCTTCGGTGACTGGGCGCTGCGGTACTCCCCGGCACGCGCTGGCACGTTCGCGGGCTCGACCACGAACGTCCGCTCCGGCCTTGTCCTGACCAGCAACATCGACTTCGCAAACGCCACGTTCGTGGACATCGGCAACGCCAACATCACGGTGACGGGGAGCACGCTCTTGATCACCGGCGACATGCTGCTCTCCGATGGGCTTATCGCCCTCGGCTTCCCGCAGTCGAACCTGGGGCTGAATGCCGGACGCTTCGAGCTTTCGGCCCGGATTGACGTGCCCGGCTGCAGCGTTGACTTCAACGGCGACGGGTTCGTCGACTTCTTCGACTACGACGACTATGTGACCTGCTTCGAGGGTGCGGGGTGCGGAGCGGGTGGTAGCGCGGACTTCAACGGCGACGGCTTCGTGGACTTCTTCGACTACGACGACTTCGTCGCGGCGTTCGAGACGGGGTGCTGAGTTTCAAAGCTCGTTCAACCCCCCGCCGTCGATGCGTGCGGGGGAGACAGTTTTCAGAAAGGACAATCACCATGAAAGTGTGCATGATCGCGATGTTCGCGTTCGTTTCGAGTGCTTCCGCCGGGATCGATCCCAATACCACCGCCAACGGCACGGCGTTCATGACGATCGACCGAGCGGCGTGGGCCACGGTCGCGCCGAGCGCGGACTACTACGACATCAGCTTCAATCCGCTTGGATTCGGCGATACCACGGCCGACGTCGCGGGCCATCGCTGGATGTTCGCCGACCGGTTCGAAGGGACCAACTGGGTCGGCGCGGCGTATCCGACGGACTACCTGACCGGTCCGACGGCCCCGCTCACGCAGCCCGCGGGCGGGTTTGCCATGGCGGTGAACACGTACGGCGTGAACAGCTTCGCCGCGAATCACAAGATCACCGACTACAACTCGACGAGCAACCCGAACGGCTGGATCGGGCTGGGCGGCTCCTTCCGCGCGACGAGCGACTTCAACGGGCCGGGATCGTCGGTCTGGTGGGAGCATCTGGCGATTCGTCAGGATCCGACGGACTCGGTCTGGAAGATCTTCGCGACCTCCGGGCCAGGTCAGGGAAGCCTCTTCGAACTCCGCAACGTGACAACGTCAACGGTCGCGGGCAATCTGAGCCTCTCCGCCGACTATGTCTTTGGCAACACGGATTGGCTTCAGTTCTTCCAGGGGTTCAACGGCGTGCTCGACACCGAGAAGGTGCTTGGGCGCATCGAGATCGTTCCCGTGCCGGCCCCGGGATCGGTGCTGGTCGTGGCCCTTGGCGGCCTGGTAGCGACTCGTCGCCGCCGGTCCTGATTCGTTGAGATTCTCCGCTCCGAGGCGTGGAGACGCGCCTCGGGGCCTTTCCTCGCCCGCACCATCGACAGGAGCTTTCCGAATGAGCCGCCGACAACCTCCTCACGCATTCACCTTGATCGAGTTGCTCGTGGTCATCGCGGTGATCGTGCTCTTGATCGGCTTGCTGGTGCCGGCGCTGTCCACTGCACGCCGCACCGCCCGCAGGGTGCAGTGCATGAACAACATCCGTCAGTTCTGCGCCGCCGACACGATGTACCTCAACGACTACAGGCAGTTCCCGCTGATGAGCCCGTTCGTGCCCACCAGCATCCGCGTGGAACGGCTGCGGCAGATCGGCCAGTACTTCAACATGCCTGTGCCCGAGGGTGAAGCGATCAACTGGCCCAAGCGAGCCGAACAGCCCAAGTGGATCAACTGCCCCTTCGCCGCGACCTCGGGCTACGCCGAGGGGCCGACGGTGGGCGGCGGGCTCTACATCGGGTATGCCTATGTCGGCGGGCTTGAACAGTCCGAACTGGTCCGCTCAGGTCTCGGAACCGTCGCCAACAAGGGGCACGCGGCTGAAAGCCGAGGCCTGAACCGCGGTGTGCTCTGGGCCGACACGCTGACCGAGTTCCTGACCGCGGACGAACGACGCTACGAGGTCTTCCACACGCCTGCGAAGGCTCCTCGGTATTCCGACTTCCGCTTTCACAAGCCCGAGGTCGAGGGGATTCACCGCGGCTGGTCGGACGGCTCGGTCGAATGGCTGCCGGGCACCAGGATCAACCTGAACGGCATCGGGAGCCCGGACCTGCGGCTGCAGACGTTCCTGGGCAACGTGTATTTCTGAAGATCACCGCCAGGGGCTCGGCGTAGAGCCGCCTGAACCAAACGAACAGGGCGTTCACCACAAAGGACATTGTCATGAATCATGATCACGAATCCACCGCCCGGCAGGCATCGCTTTCCCGCCGCGCCGCGATCACGCGAGGCGTCGGAGCGCTCGCGGGTGTTTCGGCGCTCGCGTCGTTCGGCGGCATCGCCGGACGAGCGGTCGCACAGCCCGCGGATCAGGCACCCTCGAAGCCGAAGACGAACGATCCTCAGATGTCGCCCGAGCAGCACGAAGCGATCCTCCGCCCGGGCAAGGAGCAGATCGCGATCGTGCTCTACTCGCAGTTCACGGCCCTGGACGTCATCGGGCCGCACCACGTCTTCATCAACATGGTCGGGGCCAAGGTACTGCTCGTCGCCAAGACAATGGACCCGGTGCCGAGCGACACGGGCTTCGCGATCACGCCTAACGCGACGTTCGATCAGATCACGGACAAGCAGACGCTCGTGCTCGTCCCCGGTGGCACCACGGGCACCCTTGACGCAATGAAGGACGAGGCGACCATGAACTTCCTGCGTCGCCAGGGTGCAGACGCCGAGTGGATCGGAAGCGTCTGCACCGGCTCCCTCCTGCTGGCCGCGGCGGGCCTGCTCAAGGGTTACAAGGCCACCAGCCACTGGCTCACCCGCGATGCGCTCAAGGCTGGCGGCGCGGAGCCGGTCGCTCAGCGATACGTCGAGGACCGCAACCGCGTCACCGGCGCGGGCGTCACCGCGGGGATCGACTTTGCGCTCCACCTCGTCCAGAAGTGGCGCGGCACGACCTACGCCAAGGGCGTCCAGATGTTCATGGAGTATGACCCGCAGCCGCCGTTCCGCAGCGGCTCACCCACCAGCCCCGACGCCGAGCCCGCGATGGTCGGCATGCTCACCTCGATGCACGAGTCGTTCGGTCCCAGGTGCGAAGCGGCGATCCGGGCCGCGCTCACTTCATTGCACTCCAAGTAAGTCTTTGTCCCGCGTGTCCTGCCATGTCCACGCGCGATGGTTCGAACTCCCTGCATTCTGAAAGGAACCCGTCCATGTCTCAGTCACCCAAGTCCGCTTCTTCGCTTCCGATCCTCCGTCGCAACATCCATTTTCAGATTCAGCTGCTCATCTTCCCGGCGATTGTGCTCGCGCTGCTCGCCATACTCATCATGAAGGGGTGTGCCGCCGCTCCGGGCAGCGGAGACTTCGCGTCGAGCAAGTGCAGTCACGAAGAGCGGATGAACTGTCTCTGCGAGACACCTGGCGTGATCTCCTTCACCGTTGAAGGAATGAGCTGCCCCAATTGCGCCAAGGAGCTTCAAGAGGTGATCGCCGCCGTGCCCGGCGTGAAGGCCGCCAAGGTCTGCTTCGAGGACAAGAAGGCGTTCGTGACGCTCGACAAGGACCACCCGGCCACGATAGAAGCCATCGAGGCCGCCGTGGCGAAGCGGCAGGAGGAACACCTCAAGCTTGAGAACGACCCGGACTGCCTCAAGCCCAAGGGCTGACACCCCGAGCCCGGTCTCACTCCATCAGAAAGGACCCGATCCCATGAAACATCCACTTGCCGCGTGTGCGTCGTGCATTGCTCTCCTCGGTGTCGTGTTGCTTCCCGGCTGTCAGGCCGCCGGGAGCACGAACCAAACGTCTCCGGCCGCAAGCATCGCCGGCCGAAGCGAAGCCTCGCGCGACCCGTCGGCCACCCCACCCGCGGATCAGCCTCCCGCGGAGGACCCTGCACTCCGCCTGACCCCGCCCGTCGACGGGCGGATCACCATCGCGGTTGTGCTCGCGCCGGACGCGGAGGTCGTCGACTTCGCCGGCCCGTGGGGCGTCTTCGAGTATGCCAACATTCCGAACCTCGACAAGAATCCGTTCGAGCTGTTCACGGTCG
>JBIKTT010000057.1:0-8527 GCA_044347925.1 Phycisphaerales bacterium | reverse complement strand
ACGACCGGCGACCCCATCAAGGGCCCCGACGGCAAACCGATCATCCTGCCCAGCGGCCGCCCGCTCTACACCTCCGCCCGCATCGAGGGCATGTCGGAGAAGTTCCCAACCGAGATCCTCGTCGAGCTCAACACCCGCGACCCGCAGTTCCACGATCTGTACAAGATCGACGTCGTCACCGGCGCTTCGACCCTCGTCTTTGAGAACAAGGAATGGGCCGGTGTCACCACCGACGACGACTTCAAGGTCCGGTTCGTGAACCGGTTCACGGCCGACGGGTCGATGGAGTACCTCAAGCGGACCGACGCCGGCGCCTTCGAGCCTTTCGAGGTGATCCCCTCGAGCGACGCGCTCACGACGGGCATCGGCGGGTTCGACAAGACCGGCAAGGTCGTGTTCATGAACGACAGCCGCGGCCGCGACACCGGGGCTCTATTCTCGATCGATCTGGCTACGGGCAAGAAGACCCTGGTCGCCGAGGATCCCCGCTGCGACGTCGGCGGCGTGATCACGCACCCCACCGAGAAGACCGTGCAGGCCGTCGCGTTCAACTACGAGCGGACGGAATGGCGAGTCCTCGACAAGTCGATCGAAGCCGACCTCGCGTATCTCAAGACTGTCCGCGACGGCGAGGTCAACATTGTCGACCGCACGCTTGATGACAAGACCTGGCTCGTCGTCTTCACGCAGTCCGACGGCCCCGCGTACGTGTATAAGTACCAGCGCGGCGGCACGGCGGGGAAAGCCACGTTCCTCTTCAGCAACCGCCCGGCGCTCGAGAAGCTCCCGCTCTCGAAGGTCAACCCGGTGGTGATCAAGAGCCGCGACGGTCTGAATCTCGTGAGCTATCTCACGCTTCCGAGCTGGCTTGACCAGGACAAGAACGCCCGCCCGGACGGCGGCGCAATCCCGATGGTACTTTTCGTGCACGGCGGCCCGTGGGCCCGCGATTCCTACGGGTTCAGCGGGTACGGCCAGTGGCTGGCCAACCGCGGGTACGCGGTGCTCCAGGTGAACTTCCGCGGCAGCACGGGGTTCGGCAAGAACTTCGTGAACGCGGGCAACCGCGAGTGGGCCGGGAAGATGCACGACGACCTGATCGACGCGGTGAACTGGGCCGTGGACGAGAAGATCGCGAAGAAGGACAAGGTCGCGATCATGGGCGGCAGCTACGGCGGGTACGCCACGCTCGTCGGACTGACCTTCACGCCCGATGTCTTCGCGTGCGGCGTGGACATCGTCGGTCCCTCGAACATCAACACGCTGCTCAAGTCGATCCCGCCGGACTGGGCGCCGATGCTCGCGATGTTCCAGGAGCGCGTGGGCGACTTCAAGACCCCCGAGGGCATCAAGTTCCTCGAGTCGCGGAGTCCGCTCAACTTCATCGACAAGATCACCAAGCCGCTTCTCATCGGCCAGGGAGCCAACGACCCGCGCGTGAAGCGCACCGAAGCCGACCAGATCGTCGCCGCGATGGCCGCGAAGAAGATCCCCGTCACCTACGTCATCTTCCCGGATGAGGGCCACGGCTTTAAGCGCCCGGAGAACAACATCGCGTTCCAGGCCGTCGCCGAGGCTTTCCTCGCCCAGAACCTCGGCGGCCGCGCCGAGCCCTTCAGCGATGTCCTGACCCGCTCGACCGCCGAGATCCCGCACGGCGCCGAGTTCATCCCCGGCCTCAAGGACGCTCCCAAGCCCAAAGCCGCTGACCCCGCGAAGTAAGCCCCTCGCCCGGCGAAGGGGATCCGATCACCGTCCGAGAAAAGCCCGGCCCACAATGCCGGGCTTGTTTTTTTGCCCCCGCCGCCGGCGCGCCCTCGAACGCGCGCCGCCGGGTGGTCGATATTCGCGGCATGCCCCGCGTCCGGGGGGGCGTGCGAGGCTCGACCATCCCATGAAGATCCTGCTGATCGACGATTCCAAGCCGATGCGAGACATCCAGAAGCAGGTGCTCGCGCAGATGGGGCTCACCGACGTCCACGAAGCCTGCGACGGCAAGGAAGCGTGGGACGTCGTCGCCACGGTCAAGCCTGACCTCATCCTGATGGACCTCAACGTGCCCGTGATGGACGGCTTGGCGTTCGTCAAAGCGTTCCGCAAAGCCAACCGGACCACGCCGGTGATCATGGTCACCAACGAAGCGTCCAAAGCCCGGGTCCTCGAAGCGATCCAGGCGGGTGTGAACAACTACGTCGTCAAGCCGTTCGCCCCCGAGACGCTGACACGGCGCGTTCGCGAGACGCTCGCCAAGCGCGGCATCGCCGCTTGAGGCCCGGTCACGGTGGGGAATCCTCCAACCGCGGCGAACCGCAACCGCGGACGGTGCGAATCGGAATCGCTGGAGCCCTTCCGGGGGGAAGTGGGGCGGCGGCCGCGCGGTCGGGACCATGTCCCTGACAAAGACCGTTCGGCGTCGAGTCGCCTATGCTGATCCAACGAGCCCGTGAGCTCGATGGCGGCGGGGGCCAGACGAGTGAGCGTGCCGATGAATCGACGTGGCCTGATGGTCTTGGTTTGTGTCATGGTCGCAGCGGCGGGTCAGGCCCGCTCGTTGGAAGCGGCGTGGCAACCCGGAACGGAACCCGCGCCCGCGCCGAGCCCCGCGCCCCAGCCTGAGTCGAGCCCGCCGCCGGCCCAGCCTGTTGCGCCACCCGCAACCAACCCGCCTGAGACCCCGCCCGCGACCCCGCCTTCGACCACCCCCGGCAGCCAGCCGCCGGCTCAGCCCGCTTCGCCGGCCGCCGAGCCAAAACCCGCCGAAGCCAAACCCGCCGAGCCTCAACCTGCCGAAACGGTCACTCCGCAATCACCGCCGCATCCGGACGCCGGCTCGCCGGCTCCCAAAGTCGTGCAGCCCGTCGCCGGCGGGGACACCATCGAAGCGGTGGTCTATCTCAAGGATGGCCGTCGGCTCGCCGGCTTCTTGCACTCCCGCGACGAGAAACAGACGATTCTCCGGATCGAGGGTGTGAATTCGCCCATCGCGGAGGAACTGATCGATCGAGTGGAGATCCTGCCGTCGGTCGAGGAGCGGTACGAAATCCTTCGCGCGGCGATTAACGACAAGGACGTCGATCGCCTGGTGCTCCTCTGCCAGTGGCTTCTCGCTCGCAAGCAGTACGACATCGCGCTGCGTGAGCTTGAGCCCATCGTCAAAGCCCACCCGGAGAACCTGGAAGCAAGACGCCTCAAGACGCTTGTGGAGCAGCAGAAGCTCGTGGATCAGGCTTCGGCCGAAGCCAGAGCCAAGCGCGGCGAGGTTCCCGACGGCACGTCCGGCGGCAAGTCGAGCAAGCCGTTGTTCCCCACGCTTCTGGCCGACGACATCAACCTGATGCGGGTTTTCCAGGTGGATCTGGACAACCCTCCCAAGATCGTGATCCCGCGCGAGATGATCGACGAGATGATCCGCAAGTACGCCGATCGTCCGCAGATTCCCTCGACGCAGGAGGGCCGCGAAGCCATGTACCGCAAGCGATCCGGGCAGATCCTGCGGATCGCCTTTGAGCTCAAAGCCCGCGAGCTTTACGGGATGGCCCGGGTGCTCGAGGATCCCAAGCCGATCAAGGCTTTCCGCGAGGATGTGTGGCGTGGCTGGGTGCTGAACTCGTGCGCGACCTCGCGTTGCCACGGCGGGGAGGAAGCCGGCCGTCTCTGGCTCCTCAACGCCAAGACGAACGCGGAAGCCACGGTCTTCACGAACCTGATGATCCTGCACCAGTTCAAGCTTGCGGACGGGACGCCCCTGATCAATTACGACAAGCCGGCGGAATCGCCGCTGCTTCAGATGGCGCTGCGGCCCGAGTCGTCCAAGCTTCCCCACCCGCGGGTGGATCAGGTCGGCAAGGGTGAGAAGTTCCGCCCGGTCTTCGCTTCCCCCGAGGAGCGGCGCTTCCAGGAAACGGTGGAGTGGATCAAGTCCATGTACGTCCCCCAGGGCCGGGAGTACCCGATCAAGTACGACCCGCCGGTGCCGGCGGGGGCCAGGCCGGTCGGCCCGGACTCCAAGAAGTCCGATCCGGGGCGGTGATCGGTGCGAAAGGGACGCGGGACAAGAGCGACGAGTTCTGATACGATGGGTCCCCCTGACGGGCGCGGGTCGGTTCGGGGTTTGGAAGGTTTTGAATTCGGACGACCAAAGTCCGCTGAGAACGATTGCCCCCTCGCGGGGTCGGAGCGTGAAGCATGATGGCTGGAAGCAAGATCAGATCGACCCGCGGGATGACCTCTCTGTTCGCGTTGGCGGGCCTGGCCGGAGCGGCGCTCTCGGTTGCAAGCCTCGGCGGATGCCGCGAGGATCCGGCGGCTTTGCAAGCGATCAAGAAAGCCGGTCACTCGATCAACACGGTCGCGGGCGGGGCGGAAGCTGCCGTCTCGATCGATCGGCAGGAGACCGCGTTCAAGCAGGCGCTGAGCGAGCTTGGCTCTGCGAAGCTCGATCCTTCGAATCCTCTGGCTTCCGCCACGGGCATTCTGACGGCGGCTTCTCAGCTGGGCTCGGCGGGAACGGCGTCGGAGACGGCGCAAGCGAGCCTCAACACGCTCTCCGGCCTTCGCAGCGAGCTTCGCAGCTCCGTGCTCCAGTGGGCTTCGGTGAACGCGGTGGCCGACTCGGCGAAGTACGACGCCGCGCCGCGTCTGGCGGAGATCGACGCTCAACTGACCGCGGCCCGGGGCGAGCAGCAGCAGGCTCAGGAGCGTCTGGCCGCGGTCGTCCGCGAGCAGGACGCGATGATGGCCAGCGCGAAGGAGAAAGCCGATCAGGCTTCGAAGTTCGAGCAGGAATCCGTCACGCTCCGCGAGCAGGCCAGGCGCATGTCCGCCGCCGAGTCCCAGTCCGTCCTTGCCAAAGCCCTCGAAGCCAAGCGTCAGTGCGATGAGCTTCGCCTCGCGCTCGCGAAGATCGAAGCCGACGCCACGCTCCTTGAGCCCAAGAAGCTCGGGCTGAACCAGCGGCTCCAGGAGCTTGAGATCGGCATCAAGTCCGTCGAAGGCGAGCGCGTCCGCGTGCAGAAGCGTGGCGAGGAAGCCGCTTCGGTCCAGACCCAGGCCCGCACCCAGATCAACGCGACCGCCGGCGTCGTCGACGGCTTTGCCAAGAAGATCTCCGAAGAGCGCGAGAAGGTCCTCGGGCCCGCGATCGACCAGGTGATCGAGATCTGCAAGAAATCCGCGTCCTCCGCCTCCTCCGCGAAGGGGCCGATGTACGCCGCCGTCGCCAAGCTCCGCCTCGGCGAGGTGCTTCTGGTCAAAGCCGGCGAAGCCCGCGAGCACGCCGCTCTCATGGCCGAGCTCGCGTCCGTCAAGCCCGCTCTCGCGGCTCAGACCTCCTACGCCGAAGCCGCCAAAGCCGCGCTTGAAGTCGAGAAGACCGCGACCGCGGAAGCCAAGGAAGCCCTGGAAGCCGCTCGCTCGGGGTACAAGGCTCTCCGCGTCAAGGGCGAAGCCGATGAGGCCACCCAGGCCGCTCTCATCAAGTACCTCACGCAGATCGGCGGGTTGACCCCCGATGATGCCGAGAACCCGCCTGCCGCTGAGGGCACGCCCGCCGAGGGCGAAGGCCCCGAGAAGGGCCCGGCGACCCCCGGCGACGCCGCCGCGATGGACCCCGACGTCAAGACTCTGCTCACCGAGCTCGGCCAAGCCGTCGACGCCGTTGACGTCGATCGCGTTTCCGCCATCGCGTTCTTCGACGGAGCGACCGAAGAAGAATCGAGCGCGATGAAGCCCGTCTTCGCCGCGACGCTCAAGCTCGACGAAGCTTGCAAGTCCAAGTTCAAGGTCTCCTTCGGCGACCACATGTCCAAGATGGCCCCCGGCGGCGGCGATGGCGAGATCCAGTCGATGCCCGGGTCCGCCGAGCTCGCGGACGCCAAAGCCGAGGTCGACGGCGACAAAGCCACGGTGACCCTCGCCAGCGGCCTCAAGATGTCCCTCAAGAAGGTTGACGGCGTCTGGAAGGTCAACCTGTCCGACGCCGACGACACCCCGCAGAAGCGGGCGCAGATCGCGGCCATGGCTTCCGGGCTCGTCCCGGCAATGGAAGAGATCACCGCCGACGTCAAAGCCGACAAGTTCGCTTCCATCGACGAGGTCGCTCAGGCGATCATGGCCAAGCTGCAAGCGATCATGACCGGTGGCGGCAAGGGTGGAGGCGGTGCCGGCGGCTGACCGCGAAGTCCGGAGCACGCGACAGTGATGGCCGACACGACCACCATCCCGGGCATTCCCGACCTCCCCGAGGTTTCGATGCACCTGCACACGCCCGCCGCTCCCGCGGTGGGCGTCGTGGTCTCCAACGAACGATGCACCGCGTCCAAGAAAGCCGCGGGTTTCGTCCGGCACGTCGTCATCGACGTCTCCTCCACGCAGATCGCGAGCCGGTTCGTCGCGGGACAGTCCTTCGGTGTCATCCCCCCCGGCGTCGATGCCAAGGGCAAAGAGCACAAGGTCCGTCTCTACTCGATCGCTTCGCCCTCCTTCGGCGAGAACGGCAAGGGCTCGCACATCGCCACGACCGTCAAGCGGCTGATCGATGAGCACCACGACACCGGCGGCCTTCACATCGGCGTCGCCAGTAACTACCTCTGTAGCCTCAAGGCGGGCGACACCGTCAAGGTCTCGGGCCCCAGCGGCAAAAGGTTCGTCCTCCCGACCAACCCCTCCGCCCACGACTACGTCTTCTTCGCGACCGGAACCGGGATCGCGCCCTTCCGCGGCATGCTCCTGGATCTCTTCCGCAACCCCTCCCGCGCCCCGGCCCAAAGCCGCGTGACGCTCGTGATGGGCGTCCCCTACGCGACCGAACTCCTCTACGACGCCGAACTCCGCGAACTCGAAGCCAGCACGCAGGGCCGCTTCCGGTACCTCACCGCGCTCAGCCGCGAATCGCAGGAAACCCCGCGCGGCCGCCGCACCATGTACGTGCAGGACCGTCTCACCGGGGATGAAGCCCTGCGGGCCAAGCTCGCCAGCGAGCGCACCCTCGTCTACATCTGCGGCATCGCCGGCATGGAGCTTGGGATCTTCCAGGCTCTCGCGAGCGAACTGAACGGTGATTCGAGAGAGCAATACCTCTCGCTGGACGCGGACGCGGCGGCGAGCATCGGTTCATGGGATCGAAGGATGATCCACAAGCAGATCCGTCCGACGCGGCGGATCTTCATGGAGGTCTATTGAGGGTGCGGGGGCGGTGGGAGTTGACCGGGGGCGTGGGCGTTGTTAGGTTTCACCCCGCGACGCACATTCGTGCGGAGTGGAACGGAATTTGTTCGGGTTCTCCATCGACGAGGGTTCGGGCTCGGGACATCGGTCCCCGGCTTTGCAAGAAGGGACACGGCTTTGAATATGCGAGTGCTCAGGTCCGGTGTTTTGGCCGTGGCGTTGATGGTGGCGGCGGGCGTGGCGGTGCCGAGCGTGATGGCCCAGCCCCTCGCGGCGGGCGTGATCGGCGCTGCCAACATCGGCGAAACCGAGAAGAAGACGATCGAGGATTTCGTCGCTCTGCACATCAAGGATCTGGCCAGCGGCGAGGCTGAGAAGGTTCGCAAGGGCAAGAACGCCCTGGTCAACCCGCTTCTCGAGCGCGTCGTCTCGGTTCCTTTCCGACTGGAATACAGCCGCGTGCTCCTGGCCGCGGATCTCGCGAACCTCTGCAAGGACAAGAACGACACGGTCGCGATCAACGCGCTTCGCCTCGCGGGCGAGGTGGCCGAGAACGGAACCGTCGCGCTGGTCGAGGAAGGGTTCAAGGACACCCGCTCGGCGATCCGGTACGCGGCGGTCTTCGCGGCCGGCCGCTCGTTCGAACAGGTCATGCCCGCCGGCCGCGCCGTCGCGGTGACCTCGGGCAGGCTTGAGCAGCTCGTCCGGAGCACGGCCGCGGTGATGAACAAGGACAAGGAAGAGGCACTCGTGGTGGACGGGGCTTCCCGCGCTCTGCTCGCCGCCGCCCGCGTCGATTTCGCCAAGTACGAAGGCGTCGGCAAGTCCGCGATGGTCGAGGTCGCCAAGGGGCTCAGCACCCGCCTGGCCAAAGCCGGCCCGGACGACACGACCATCGTCGAAGCCGGTCAGCGAGCGGCGACGCAGTTCACCGAGACGCTCGGCGGGGCCAAGGGCGCCCAGATCGACAAGGACGCCCGCAAGGAAGCCGCGACGCTCGGCGGCGAGCTCGCCGCCTGGGTCGTTCGCCAGCTCAACACCGCCAAGATCCCGCAGATCGCCAAGGGCGATGAAGCCGAGGAAGCGACCAAGAAGCGCAAGGAGCGCGAGCCCTTCAAGACCACGCTCGCCGCAGCCGAGAACGTCGTCCTCTCCGCTCTCAAGGCTTCGGGCGCGAACCCGCCGATGGCCCGCCTCGTGCCCGCGTTCGATCAGGGTGACCGCGGCGGCGACGCGAACGTCGTCGTGCAGACCAAGGACTGGCTGATCCGCGACGTCCTGGCCAAGGCGCCCTTCGAAGTCGCCGCCGACCGGTTCAAGCTCACCAACTAAACCGCCGCCGATCGTGAGATCGACCTCCGGA
>JBIKTT010000056.1:0-8637 GCA_044347925.1 Phycisphaerales bacterium | reverse complement strand
CTCGGCGCCGGGAACCGCCCCGGAATGATGCTCAGGAACTGCCCCGTCGAGCCGAAGAACTCGATCACCCGGCCGTCCGACATCGCGTTCGGCCCGTCGCTCAGCGCGACGAAGTCGTTGGGCGTCGAAGCGTCCGCGATCTCCCACTGCGAGGTCAGGTCCGCCGAGTTGCTCACCGCGACCGCGTTCGCGCTCAGGAACGATCCCTGGCACCCGACCACATCAGTCGGCTGCTGCAGGATCTGCGTCCCCTGCTGGAACGACACCGTCGCCGGGTCGCTCGTCACCGTGCCGCACGAGTTCGTCATGACCACGCGGTACCGCCCGTCGCGGTTGTTCCCGCACGTCGCCTGACCCACGCGAAGCTGCGGCTTGGACACGCCCTCATAGTCCCACTCGCCGCCGTACGGGAACCCCGAGCACGCCTCCGTCAGATCGACCCACTGCCCAGGATTCTGCGGATCCTCACGCTGCCACTGGTACGTCATCGGCCACGTGCCCGAAGCGAACACGTTCAGAGCCACGCCGAACGGCGTGTACTGCGTCGAAACCCAGCCCTGCGGCTGAAGCCCGATCCGCGGCGCATCGCACGCGATCCCGCTCCCGTCCAGATAGAGCACCCCGTGCGTCCCCGTCGCCAGACCCAGCTCCTGCGGGCTGCACGTCGTCCGACCGTCGTTGATCGTCACCGAGATCGCGTTCCCGTCCGCGCTGATCGTCCGTGCCGCCAGAAGCGTCAAGCCCGGCTCCGTGATCGGATTCCCCGGAGCAAACGACTCCAGATACTGCCCGAGATCCACCGGCACGCCCGCGTTGATCGTCGGGTTCCAGATGAACGCCCGCTGAACGCGATCCCAGAAGCTCGTCCCGTACGACGCCGTCCCCACGATCGTGTTCCCGTCATTGCTCACCGCAAGCGGCAGGAACCCCAGCAGCGGCTTGGTCTCAGCGCCGTCGTAGTAGTCCGCCAGCTTGTCCAGAGCCTCCGGCGACCAGCTGTTGTCCGGCTGCCGGCGCCAACGCACCAGCTGCACATCATCAATCCCGAACGTCACGCGGTTGAACGTCGGAGACGTCGTCCCCACGATCGTCGTCCCCGACCCGTTCACCGGATACGTCGCCCCGCTCGCCGAAAGCGAGTCCAGAAGCGTCTGCACCCCGTTCGTCCACACGCACGCCCGACGTCCCTCGTACGTTCCGAAGTCCGGATCGTTGATCTCGCCCTGGTCGTACCCCGTGATCACCGACCCGTCGTCGCTGATCGTGTCCGCCCGCGACGTCGTCGTCCCAGGCTGCACCGGCAGAGCCGAAAGCACGCCCGTCGAACGGTCCACGATGAACGCCGCGAAATCACCGCAAAGGCCGTACGCCGGCGAACCGTCCGAACGGAAAAGCCCGCTCGTCCACGCTCCACCCACCATGTACCGCCCGTCACCCGACAGGTCGTTCACCGAGTTGATCGTGCTGTCGCACCGCGTCCCGCCGAAGAACCGGCCCGTCGCCGCGTCAAGCTCACGCTCGATCGAACCCGCGTTCACCCAGCCACCGCCGCTCGTCCAGCTGTGCGCAATCGTCGGAATCGAGCACGGGCTCGGCGGCGGAAGCGGCTCCCCGGGAACGCAGTCCCCGAACGCGCAGTACCCCGCAAAGCAGTTCAGATCGGCCCAGTTCGTATCGTTCTGCTTGCCCGTCGCAAGCACCGACAGATCGCTCGAAGCCCGGATCGGCTCGATCGAAAGACCCGTCCCGTTGATCCGCGTGAAACCGACCCCACGCTCCCACGTGTAGATCGCGTACTGCTCCGTCGTCGCGTCAAAGAACAGACCCGTCGTCTTCCGACCATCCGACGACATGTCGTCCGTCAGCCCGTTCACCACAAGCACCGGCTGCGCCACCGCCATCGAAGCCACACTCAGACCGGCCAACGCGGCCAGACGCCACGCCCCGCCAATCCCGCTCCCGTTCACACGCATCGCCATGATCCATTCTCCTGTGTCAACCGCTGCCGCCCGGGACGACCAACCCAATTGAGGACCCGCGACCCGGCAAAGGCTAGATAATACCGAGTTTCGATTTGTTTGCAAAGACAGTTCGAAAGAAATGCGAAAAAACAGTAAGATTCCCCCGCCCGAGCCGATTTCTTCAGGTAGAATGGGCCCGGAGGCCTTCCGCACCGACCGAGGAACGACATTGAACCTAACAGACCCCATTGACTTGGTCGAAGAAAGTCGCGGAGCCCTCCAGTCCGTCCGCCGGGCCCTCATCGAGCTGTACGACGCCGTCGGCTCAGACCCCTCCCTCCCGCAGGAGGTCGCCCGCCGCTTCGAGCTCAATCGAAACCTCACCTGGAAGCTCTCCCGAGTGATCGGCGCCGCCGATCCCCTCGCCGCGCTCAGCCACCTCCCCGGTCAAGCCGGCATCGAGCTCGCCATCGAAGCCTTTGAACGCGCCGGAGCCCCCTCCGCCGCCGGCGAAAGCGTCCGCGCCGCGATGTCCGAGTTTGCCAACGTCGTCAAAGAGCACGCCGGCGACCGCGAACAACTCGAACTCACCCTCGAGAGCATGGGCATCTTCGAACGCGACACCGCCGCCCTCAGCGGCCGCGAGCTCGCCTTCCGCGGCAACAGCAGCGTCTGGGGCGTGCAAGCCAAGACGCGCCTCGCGCTCAACTTCGTCGCGCCAGGCAGGACGCCCGGCACCGTCGACTACGTCCTGGTCTCCGGCCTCATCGGTCTCCGCCGCTTGCGTCCAAGCGTCCAGTGGCGCCTCGCCCGCGCCCAGATCCACACCGACCGCGGCGACTACATCGAGAAGGGCCCGGGCCTCGAGGAGATCGAGAAGAAGAACCCCGGCGACCTGCCGCTCATCCTCCGCGAGTTCTGTTCGCCCAACATGCCCGAGCTTCTTTCGCGTCCCACCGGCGATGGCATCGAGATGTGCCTCCCCGCCGGCCAGGTCGGCAACCGCGCCGCTTTCGACTGCTACTTCGGCTACATCTACCGCGGCGTCCCCGCCATCCCCGCTCCGGACAACAAGCACGGCTCCGCCGCAGCCCCCATCACGCTCCCCGTCGAGTCCCTCGTCTTCGACCTCATCATGCACAAAGCCGTCACCCGCCAGACCCCCGAAGCCAAGCTCTACGGCTTCCCCCACGGCGGCCCGGAAGGACCCGACGCCCAGACGCCCGCCAACGAGCTTCCGCTCCAGGAACGCATCGTCGACCTCGCCGGCTCGCCCCCCGCCGTCGCCAACCCCGCGGTCCCCGGCCTCGCACGCCTCGCAAACACGCTCTACGCCCGCATGAACTGGAACCCCGCCGACTTCCGCGGCCTTCGCCTCCAGGTCAAGCACCCCCCGATGTCCTCGCGCCTCGTCATGCGCTGGCCACTCGAGTGATCTCGCGGCGCGACGCACACGCCTCATCCAGCGTTCCACGCCGAGTTCTCCGCCCCCGGCGCAACATGCGTTCCAGACACGCTCGCGCCCGCGTCACTTCGTGAGGAATCTCGCCGTGCGCGGTGCAACACGCCCCGAGCACTCGCGTAGCGGAAAGAGTCCGACCACGGGGTCACGCCACCACGCGTGAGGGTCGGCGGGGAGAGGTCAGTCACCAGTTGTCGCGCGGCGTATCCGCGCGTCTTCACGCGCCCGAAAGGGCCGAAGGAGTTCTCATGGATCTCGCCGGATTCCACGCCCGCACCAGGTCTCTCGCGAAAGCTCTCCTGCTCGCGATGATCGCCGCTCCCCACGCGTCCGCCGCCGATGACTGTTCGAGCCCGACGCCGCTCACCGTCGGCATCGGCGTCGCCGGAAGAACGGACCGTTCCGCTCCCACCCCGGGAATTCCCGCGAGCCATTGCGGCGGCACGAGCGAACTCCACGGCGACGAGTGGTTCTCCTTCACCGCCCCCTTTGCCGCCGAGTACACCGTGACGCTCTGCGGGTCCGAGTACGACACGGTCCTCTCACTCTGGGACGCCTGTCCCGACGGCCTCCGCTCCCCCCTGGACTGCAACGACGACGACTGCTTCTTCGGCTCAACCCTTCGAAGAACCCTCGCCGCCGGCGAGCGCATCCTGATCCGTGTCGGAGGCCGCGACAACTTCTACGGCGAGTACCGCCTGCTCGTCGACACCGACCTGCCCCCCCCCGCCAACGACGACTGCGAGGATGCCATTCAGGTCGGACTCGGCCGCACCGTCGGCGCCACGATGCACGCCACGGTCGACGGAGCAAGCCGCTGCGACAGCGCCGCTCCCGACGTCTGGTACCGCTTCACAGCGCCCGCGACCGGCCCCTACACCTTCGACACCTGCGACATCCTCGGCTTCGACACGATTCTCTCCCTCCGAAGCACCTGCGGCGGATTCGAGCTCGACTGCAACAACAACGGCCCCTGCCAGGGCTGGTCCTTCCGCTCGCTGATCACGCGAAACCTGCACGAGGGCGAGTCCGTCCTCATCCGCGTCTCCGGCTTCATTGCCCAGGTCGGCACCTTCGCCCTCAACGTCTCCGCCGGCGGCCTCCCGCCCCCGCCCATCAACGACGAGTGCTCCGGTGCAATCCCGCTCGCCAACGGCGACGACCAGCCCTTCGACACCACCTGGGCCACCACCAGCGGCCTCTCCCTCGGAAACTGCGGCGGCGTCGCCACCATGCAGAACGACGTCTTCTTCGCCTACACCGCCACCTGCACGGGCGAAGCCACCATCACCACCTGCGGCACCACCTGGGACACCGTCCTCGCCGTCTACGACCGCTGCGGCGGCCGACTCCTCCGCTGCAACAACAACGACACCACCTTCGTCTGCGTCCAGTCCAGCGGCCAGTCCGTCCTGAAGTTCCCCGCTGTCCAAGGCCGCACCTACACCATCGCCGTCGGCTCGGCGCTCGTCTTCCGCGACGGCCGAGGCGTCATCAGCGCCGCCTGCGTCGCTCCCCCCGGATGCGCCGCCGACTACAACACCGACGGCTTCGTCGACGGCGACGACCTCCTCGCGTACGTCTGGTGCTTTGACTTCGGAGCCTGCCGCCCCGGCAACTCCGCCGACATCAACCGCGACGGCTTCGTCGACTTCTTCGATTACGACGACTTCATCCGCGCCTTCGAGGAAGGCTGCTGATTAGCGAGCCAACACCCCCCGCACGCGGCCGTGGGAGAATATCCCCCGGCCGCGATTCATCCTCCCGCCCCGGCGCGCCGCACCCGCCCCAGCCAGAAACTCATCACCCACCACGCCGGCACCGGCGACAAGATCCACCCGATCGCCGCTTTCAAACCGCTCGACGTTCCAATCCTGAATCCCGCCCCGCTCGGCGGCGACGCCGCCTGCCCCGAAGCCACGATCAGCACGCCCATCGCGATCCCGACCGACGCGTACGCCACAAGCAAGATCGCCAGCGCCCCCGTGACCCGAGCCAGCCCACCCGGCGACCTGCTCGCCGACGGCAGCAACGCCACCAACACAAGCGGCACGAGAATCAGCCACCCCACGCCGATCCACTGCAGCGAAGCCTTGTCCCATCCCCTCAACGCATCCCCGACCGCCGCAAACCTCCCACCCGGCCCGAAGTTCGGCTGAACCATCGCGCCGACCATCACCAACGCCACCATCACGACGACCAACCCGCCGAAACCGATCAGGTCCTTCCGGTTGTAAAGCCGTCGCTTCCGCAAATGATCCTCCGCGCACCAGCGCGACGCAGTCTATCCGAACGCGTTGGGGGCACTTCAACCCGCGCAACGAAAAAGCGCCAAGTCCAGAGGACTCGGCGCTCGTCTCGCGACCAAAGGGCTCAGTCGAGCCGTCAATCAATGGAGCCGGGGGGAATCGAACCCCCGTGTCGGACAGTCAGCCCGCCGCCTCTACGCGTGTGTCTCGCTCTTTGTTCTCGTCCGAAGCCCCGCAGCGAGCGGCATGACTTTTGGACATATCTGCGGTAAGTGTCGCGGGTGATCCCCGAAGATCTCGGATCTCCGCCAAGCCTGATGCTTCATTCACTCCCCTATCAGGCGTCGGAGGTGAACGGGTGGCCTAAATTAGGCCGCCATGGCGTAGTTGTTATTAGCAACTAATTTTGTGCCTACGTTTTACGAGTCCAGCAGGCTCCTCGACGCGCCACGTCAGGCTTCACATGCCCGGTCGAAACCATTTCGGCCCCAACTTTTCAAACATCCGCAGCCATTCTACGCATCCCGACACCCTCGGGTTCGCGCCGGTACCATCCTCCCCATGCCGCGCCGCTTCCTCCTCGCTCTCCTCTCACTCGTCGCGCTCGCCCAAGGCTGCGCCGTCAACCGGCCCGCCCTCTCGTCCGACAAACTCATCCAGCGCAAAGCCGCCCAGCTCGGCTACATCAGCGAGTACGGACGAATCGTCGAAGACCGCCTCGTCCGCCGCATGGCCCACGAAGCCGCCGCCACCCCCGACCGCCAAGCCGTCATCGATATCCTCATCATCTCCGGCGGCGGTGACTTCGGCGCCTTCGGCGCAGGCTTCCTCCAGGGCTGGGGCTGGAACGTCACCCCGGCATCCGACCTCCAGAAGCGCCCCGAGTTCGACATCGTGACCGGCGTCTCCACCGGCGCCCTCATCGCCCCCTACGCGTTCATCGGCACCTCTCCCGAGTACGACCGCGTCGCCGACCTCTACTCCGCGCCCAAAAAGGAGTGGTTCGTCAGCCGCGGCTTGCTCAAGCTCCTCTTCGGAGCCGAGTCCTACATGGACACCTCCGGCCTCCGCGCGGAGCTCGACAATCAGATCACAACCGAGACCATCTCCGCCATCGCCCAGGGCGAACGCGAGCACCGCTCCCTCTGGATCGGAACCACCAACCTCGACCTCGGCGTCCTCTACCCCTGGGACCTCACCCTCGAAGCTCGCGGCATCGTCGAAGCTCCGCCCTCCGTCGAGCAGACCTCCGGCTCCGCCGACGCCAACCGCATCGCCGAGCCCGTCGGAGCCCACGGCGCCCGTGCAAGCCGCTTCCGCGATGTCCTCCTCGCCTCCGCTTCCATCCCCGCCGTCTTCCCGCCCGTCGTCATCGACGACACCCTCTACGTCGACGGCGGCACCACCTCCAACATCCTCTTCGACGTCGACCTCCTCCAGCCCGGCGGCCCCATCGAACGCTTCCGCAAGGACAACCCCTCCCTCCGCCTCCCGCGCTTCCGCTACTGGATCATCATCAACAACAAGATCGGAGCCGACGGACACATCGTCCAGCCCACCTGGCTCAGCATCACCAAAGCAAGCGTCGCCACCGCCATCCGCTCATCCACACTCGGAAGCCTCAAGCACCTCGAAGCCATCACCGAACTCCAACGCTGCAAAGGCATCGACTCCGAGTTCCGCTTCGTCTGCATCCCCGACGACTGGCAACCCCCCGTCGACAACCCCGACCCCTTCGACCCCACGCTCATGAATTCCCTTCTCGAACTCGGCCGCCGCATGGGCGAACGCTGGGAAAGCTGGCGCACCGACCTCTCCGCCAACATCCCCGACTAATCAGAGCCCGACGCGCCAGCGAGGGGGCAGCGGCGTGTTGCGTTCGCTACACGAAGTACCTCCATCGTCATCCCACCCCATCAGAGCCCGACGCGCCAGCGAGGGAAGTACGACGTCCGGCCAACTCCCCAAGGCATGCATCGTCGCCAACGACGACCACGTTCACCGCGCCTCCCCGCACCCCTAGCGTTCCTCATGACCCTCCAGCAGCAGATCGACGCCTTCCTCAACGGCTCACCCTTCGCCGTCTGCGGCGCCTCCCCCGACCGTCACAAATACGGCAACAAGTGCTTCCGCTGCCTCCTCCAATCAGGCCGCACCGCATTCCCCATCAACCCTTCCGCCACCGAAGTCGAAAGCCATCAAGCCTTCGCGAAACTCGCCGACCTCGCTTCGCATCTCGCCGCTTCCGGCAAGCCGCCCATCCACGCCGTCTCCATCATCACGCCCCACCCCATCACCGAGAAAATCATCGAGCAGATGGGCGAACTCAACATCACACACGCCTGGATGCAGCCCGGAGCCGAAAGTCCCAAAGCCATCGCCCGCGCCCGCGAGCTCGGCATCAACACCATCGCAAACGGCCCCTGCCTCCTCGTCGTCCTCGGTTACCACGAGCACGCCGACTGACGCCGGCTTCTCGTCTCTCGCCAAGAGCGCAGTCTTCAGCCCCTCCCCTTACTTCCCCGCCCGCGCCCTTGCCAGCCGCACGACCACACCCCCGACCCACGCGCCAAGGACCGCAGGCATCGCCAGAAACGCGTACATCACCATCTCAAACGGAATGAGATTGTGCGACGTCGGGTCCTTCACAATCTCCGCGATCGCCACGATCGGAAACACCGCCACGCTCGCCGCTCCGATCGCGAACGGATGCCAGCGCGTCAAAGCCCCCGCGATCACACCAAGCACCAGCAAAGCCGCCGGAGCCGCCCACGACAAGCTCTCAACCGCCGTCCTTATCAGCGGAAAGAGCGGAGCATCCATCAACGGCTTGCTCGACAGCATCACCGGCACCACCACGCACCCCGCTCCAAGCGCCGCCATCGTGACCGCAACGAACGCCTGTTCACCAATCGAAACCGCACGTTCTTGCTGAACCATACCGCACCTCCTCAAAGACTAGTAT
>JBIKTT010000055.1:0-8645 GCA_044347925.1 Phycisphaerales bacterium | reverse complement strand
CGGCGTGCCCCGCTCATCATCCGCCAAACCATCCGCGAAAACCGCCTCCGCGTCGCGTCGCAAGACCTCTCCCAAGAAGGTCGCCAAGCTGACCGCGCTCGGGCCCCCGACGAAAGCCAAACAGGCCCGCGTCAAGCGCGAAAAGCCCGTCGAAACCGTCGCTTTCGTCAGCTTGGGCTGCCCCAAGAACCTCGTCGACTCCGAGAAAATGCTCGGCAGTCTGGCTGAGTCCGGAATCGTGCCCGTTTCGATCAACCCCGAAGGGGGCGATTTCGGCGGGGCCGACGCCGTCGTCATCAACACCTGCGGGTTCCTCGAAGCTTCGAAGGATGAGAGCCTGGGCGTCATCAAGGACGCCATCGCCGCCAAGGACCGCGGCGAGGTCCGCCGCGTCGTCGTCGCGGGGTGCCTCGTCCAACGCCACCGCGCCAAGATGCTCGAATGGGCCCCCGGCATCGACGCGATGGTCGGCGTCTTCGACCGCGACAAGATCGTGGAAGCCGTTCGCCCGCCCGTCGTCTCGCGCGAGCAGATCGGCCTCTCCGGGTCGACGCCTTCTCCGGAACAGCCCAAGTACTGGATCGCCGGCAACGCTCTCACCGCCGCCAAAGACCGCGGCCTCAAGACCGTCGGCCTGACGGTCCAGGGCAAGGACGGCAAGGGCATCGGCTATTTCGAAGACGATTCCGCGCGCCTCCGCCTCACGCCGCGCCACTACGCCTACCTCCGAATCAGCGAGGGGTGCAATCAGAACTGCGCCTTCTGCACGATCCCGAGCATCCGCGGCAAGATGCGGAGCAAAGGGGCCGACCGCATCACCGCCGAGTGCCGCGAACTCATCAACGACGGAGCCCACGAGCTCCTCCTCATCGGCCAGGACACCACAAGCTACGGCGACGACATCGGAGCGGGGCTCAAAGCCCTTCGCGCCGGCGCGGGTTCCAAGACGGACTTTGATCAGATCGGCGGCCTGCCCGCGCTGCTCAAAGCTCTCTCGGACACCATGACCGAAGCGGGAAGCAGCGGCTGGATGCGCCTCATGTACGCGTATCCGACCAACTTCTCGGACCCGATCATCGACGCTTTCGCCGAGCTCGTCCACCAGAAGAACCCGCACCTCCTTCCCTACCTCGACATCCCCCTCCAGCACGCTTCCGACCGCGTCCTCTCGCTCATGCGCCGCCACGTCACCCGTGAGCAGCAAGCAAACGTCATCCGCAAGCTCCGCCGGCGCATGCCCGACTTCGCCGTCCGCACCACCTTCATCTCCGGCTTCCCCGGAGAGACCGAAGCCGACCACAAGCAGCTCCTCGAGTTCGTCGAAGAGATGCAGTTCGAAGCCGTCGGTGTCTTCGAGTACAGCCACGAGGAAGGCACCGTCGCCGGCACCATGGAAGAGGACAAAGCCCTCGCCGTCTCGCCCGAGGACAAAGCCCGCCGCCGCGGCGAGGTCATGGAGCTCCAGCAGAAGATCGCGTTCGCACGCCAGGCCGCCCGCGCCGCCAAGTTCGACGAGAAAAACCCCGAAAAGACCGGCGAACGCCTCGATGTCATCATCGACGCCACCCTCCGAACCTCCGGCAAAGCCACCTCCGGTGTCGGCAGCGGCGGCAAGCTCTACCAGGGACGCACCACCTTCCAGGCTCCCCAGATCGACAGCGTCACCTACGTGCAAAGCCACGACAAGCTCGCACCCGGCGAGGTCGTCCGCTGCGTCATCGTCGGTCACGACGGCTACGACCTCATCGCCAAGCCCGTCACCGAAATCGAGCGCCGCGTCGGACTCAAGGTCCTCCGCTAAAGCACAATCCCCGGCTCGGCTTTCGTCTAGATCGCAAGCGGGCCCGTGCTGTCCGCGAAGCTTTCCTGCGGACACCCCGCCCGCTCGAGCATCGACAGATACAGGTTGCAAAGCGGCGTCTCGCGCGGCGACCGCACGATCCGGCCTGTCTCGATCGGCTTGCGATCCTTCCCGCCGTCGCCACGACCAGCGACAAGGATCGGCAGGTCCTCGTGGTTGTGCTTGTTCCCGTCGCTGATCCCCCCGCCGAACATGATCATCGAATGGTCGAGGAGCGTCCCCTCGCCCTCGCGCGTCTCGGAGAGGTTCTTCACGAACCGGGCGAACCGCTCGACCATGAACAGGTCGATCTTCCTGATCTTCTCGATCATTTCCTGATTGTTCTGGTGGTGCGAGAGATGATGGTGCCCCTCCTTGATCCCGATCTCCGGGTACGCCCGGTTGCTCCCGTCCACCGCGAGCATCAGCGTGCTGATCCGCGTCGTATCCGTCTGGAACGCGAGCAGAAGCATGTCGTACATCAGGTCCATGTGCTCGCCGACCTTGTCCGGGATCCCCGCGGGCGCGGGCATGGTCGGAAGCACCGGCGGCTTGGTCTCGGCCTTCGCACGCTCGATGCGAAGCTCGATCTCGCGGACCGCAGTCTGGAACTGGTCAAGCTTGCGACGGTCGGCCGTGCCCAACCGATTCGAGATGGCTTTGGAATCCTCAAGCACGAAGTCCAGGATGCTCTGGCGCCGGCTCAGCCTCTCCTGAGCCGCCGCCGTCTGCGTCGCGTCGCCGAAAAGCCGCTCGAACGCCGCAGCGGGGTCGATCAGCTTCGCCATCGGCGTCGTCTCGTCGCGCCAGGAGATGTTCGACGAGTACGCGCAGGAATACCCCGAGTCGCAGTTGCCCGCTGACGGCCCGTGCTCGCAACCAAGCTCAAGCGACGGCAGCCGCGTGCGGCTCCCGAGCTTCGAAGCCGCGAGCTGATCGATGCTGATGCCGTTCTTGATGTCGTTGCCCGCCGTCTTGCGAGCCTGGCTTCCCGTCAGAAACGAAGCCGACGAACGCGCATGGTCACCCGGGCCGTCGCCGTTGGCCCGTGCTTTCTTCAGCGTCAGGCCGGTATGAATGTTGAGGTGCTGGCGGACCGCTTCGAGCGGCTTGAGCGTCGGCGAAAGCTCGAACGACTTCCCTTCACCCTTGGGGTCCCACGCGTCGTAGTTCACCCCGTTGGGCATGAACACAAACGCAAGCCGCATCGGCGGCGTCGCCATTCCGGCCCCCGCGCCCGTCGCCAGACTCGCCGCTTCCCCGGCGCTCCCGACCGTCGCCGCGACCGCTTTGCTCATCGGCCCCATGCCCTCAAGCCACGGCAGCGCCATCGAGACGCCCAAGCCACGAAGCATGGTTCGACGGGAAAGATGCGTCCTCATGGGTTCATGCTCCTTCCGCGACACGTGCGGAATGTCTCGCTCAACACCACCGACTCCACCAGCGCCGAAAGCTTGTCACCCTGCGCCCGCGTCTGCTTGGCGATCCGCGCGATCGCGGGCCGGTCAAACGGCTCCACACCCCGCCCGAGCGCGTACGTCAGCACCTTGGCGCTCAGCGACTCCACAAACTGATCGCTCCGGGAGAGAAGCGTCTTCTTCAGGTCTTCCGAGTTCCGAAGCACCACCCCGCCCGGAAGCGTCCCGCTCGCGTCGATCGGCTTGCCGTTCTCCTCCGTCCGCCACCGCCCCACGGTGTCAAAGTTCTCGAATGTCAGACCGAGCGGATCCAGCCGGTTGTGGCACGCGGCACAACTCGCGACCGCCACGTGCGCCGCAAGCTGTTCGCGGACCGTCGCGCCGGGCTTGTTGTGCACCGCTTGCTCCAGCGGCGGGATGTCCGCCGGCGGCGGCGGTGGCGGCGTCCCAAGAATCTGATCCAGAACGAACAAGCCTCGCTTCACCGGGCTCGTCCGCGTCGTGTTGCTCGTCAGCGTCAGGATCGCGCCCATCGTGAGCACGCCCCCCCGCGGCGACCCCTCCGGCAACGGTACGCGCCGGAACTCGTTCCCCTCCACGCCGGGAATCCCGTAGAACTTCGCAAGCTTGCCGTTCAGGAACGTCGCTTCGCTGTCGAGGAACTCAAGCACGCTCCGGTCCGATCGGAGGACATCGCCGAAGAAAAGCGTCGCTTCCGTGTTCATCGCATCGCGAAGCTTGTCGTCATACTCCGGGAACCGCTCCCGATCGATCGCGACGCTCTCAAGCCCGCGAAGCTGAAGCCACTGCCCCGAGAAGTTCTCGATGAAAGCCCGGCTCTTCCCGTCCGCAAGCATCCGCTTGACCTGAGCTTTCAGCCCCGCGTCCGTCACGAGCGACCCATCCGCCGCCGCTTGCATCAGCGGCTCATCCGGCATGCTGCTCCACAGGAAGTACGAAAGCCTGCTCGCCAGTTCGTACCCGTCCAGCGTGTACCGCTCCAAAGCGTCCGCCGAACCTGGACGAGCGACGAACCGGAACAGGAAGCTCGGCGAAACGAGCGTTGCCGCCATCGCCGTCCGCACCGCGGGCTCAAACTTCTGCCCGCGCTCGCGCTCCGCGCGGTACAGCTTCATGAGGCTTTCGACCTGCCGCTCACTCGCGGGCCTGCGATAGGCTTTGGACGCGAACGCACCGAGCACCGCGTGCGCCCTCGCGTCCTCGTTCTTCGCTTCCATCCCCAAATCGAAGATCCGCCGCCAGACCGCCGGCCGCTCCGTCGTCGCTTCATCAAGCGGCCCGGCGACCGAGATCAACTCGATCCCCAGGTTCCGGTCGTAGACATCCTTGAGATACGCATCGTTCAGGAACTGCGCCGAGATCGCCCGCGACCCCTTCGTCAGCTTGGTTCGAACCGAAAACTCCTGTGGGTCCTCGCGCGTGCCGCTGACCGAGAATTCCTCGACCTGCCGGTTCCCCACGCGAAGCGAGAACTTCGCGCTCTCATCACCACCGCGCGTCTCCCACGCTTTCACCCGGATCAGATACTCACCCGTGACCGGCACCTCGAACTTCCCCGTCGCGGCACCATTGGAGTACAGAAAGAACCCGCCGCGCGGCAAAGCCTGCCCGTTCTTGCCCTCCAGCGGCCGGAGATCGCGCGGATGGTCCCCGCACTCGATCGCCGGGCCCAGCG
Organism: Phycisphaerales bacterium; assembly: GCA_044347925.1. GTDB lineage: Bacteria > Planctomycetota > Phycisphaerae > Phycisphaerales > UBA1924 > UBA2396. Next base: position 3,691 of record JBIKTT010000055.1, on the reverse strand, counting down.
CCGCCGCGATCGCTCTCTCCGCCGCTTCCAGATACTGCTCGATCGCGAGCGGCGAAGTGGAAAGCACGTCCGCGATGTTGTCAAACCCGTACCCGGTGTCATCCCGCGGCAGCTTGGCCGAGAGATCCAATTCCGCCGGATCAATCTCCAGCAGATCGCGGAGCGTGTTGCGATACTCCGCGCGGTTCAGCCGATGGATCGTGAACCAACCCGGATCGATCGCCGCATCCGTCGGCGTGTACGCGATCATTGCGTCAAGCCACTGCGTCATCGTCAGCCGCTCGTGCTCCGACGGCTGCGGTTTGTTCTTCGGCGGCATCTCCCCAGACGAAACCATCTCGCGGAGAAGCCGCAGGTCCGCCCCCCCCGCGTGGATCTGACGAACGTCGCTCAGGTGGTCGAGCCGCGTCTCGCCCTTGGCTTCCTCGCCTGAGTGACACGGCAAGCAGTACGTCGCCAGAAGCGGCTTGATGTCCTGCGTGTACCGCCCATCGAGTTCCGCCGCGAGCGCGTCCGGCTCCGTGCCCGCTTTCGACACCCAGGACGCCGGCTGATCCTCGACTCGGCCCGCCGACAGCGTCGCCAGCCCGGCCGCGACCGCGAGCGGGCCCGCGACTCCGAGGATGAGCGTCCGGCGAGATGGAATCCTGAGCGGCATGCGTCCCCTCCAGCATACCACAAACAGACTCCGTTTCGTCACGATTTTCGGCCGCCGACCACCCCAAAAACAGGAGGAGACTCGCGGTCTCGCGAGTCTCCAGCCCAAGCGGAGCGGGGGAGATTCGAACTCCCGAGACCCTTGCGGGTCTGCTCGATTTCAAGTCGAGTACTTTCAACCGCTCAGTCACCGCTCCGACGCATCCGCGCGGCATCCGCCACGGACACTCCGCTCAAACTATAAGGTCTTGCTCAGGATCGCCGAGACGTAGTTCGTGTACGGCCACTGCCAATGCTCCACCAGCCGGTACCCGCGTTTCAGATAGAACTGCATCAACCTCGTGTCCGGAGCCGCCATGCTGCACGCAAGCTCCACCGCGCCGCACTCCCGAGACCGCCGCTCCACCGTCTCAAGCAGCATGATCCCGATCCCGCGCCCCTGAATTTCCGGATCCACCGCGAACTGCGAAAAGCTGTCGACGAAGCTGTTCTGGAACCACGGCGGGCCCTGATCCGGCTCCACCTCGTGAAACAGAATCACGCCGACGATCTTCTGCGACCGCCCGCCCTTCTCGCGGTTGGGCATGACCGCGACATAGCACTCCCCGCTGTGGCAGCGGCGACGCGTCGTCTCATCATCCTGCCGGCCCGCGAGCGGCTTGAGGCCCATCTCAACCTGCCCCGCGTACGCGCGGTGAAGCAGCTTGGTGATCTCGGGGATCGGATCGCGCGGCGACAGCAGCCTGATCGACACGGGGTCGCTCGCGGAGGCGTCGGGTTTGGACTTGGATTCTGGTGTGGACATCGGGGCGACAACGATAGGAACCCCCGCAACCGCATGCGAAACCCGCCGAAGATCCCGTACAGTCGCGGATGCCCGCCGACACGCCCATGGTTCCCACCGCGCCCGTCCCCTCCGAAGGATCCGTCAGGCTCCGCGTGCGTTACTGCGAGTGCGACCCCATGAAGGTCGTCCACCACGCCGCCTACATCCCCTGGCTTGAAATCGCCCGAACCGAGATCCTCCGCGGCTGCGGCGTCAGCTACGCCCAGATGGAGGAATCCGGCGCCTTCCTCGTCATCGTCAAGCTCGAAGCCAAGTACCGCAAGCCGGTCCTCTACGACGACATCGTCGAGGTTCGCGTCCGCGTCTCCGGCGGAGGCCGCGTCAAGATCGAGCACGAGTACGAGGTCGTCGTCGTCGAACGCGGCGGTAAGCCCGCCGATCTCAGCGCCTGCGTCGCTTCAACCACCCTCGCCTGCGTCGACGGCGAAGGCAAGCTCCGCGAGCTGCCCGACTGGCTCATCGCCCGCTAAAGCCCCGCCCACGACCGGAGCAGCTTCGCCATCCCCGCCGGCACCGGCATCACGCTCAGCCGTGAGTTTTTCACCAGCGCGAATTCCGCGAACCGCTTGTCGGCTTTGATCTGCGCCAGCGTGACGCGGCTCGGCAACCCTCGCACCGCCCTCAGGTCCACCACGGCGAACTTCGGCTCCCCGCGATCGTTCCGGCCCGGCTGATCCGGGTCCTCGTACGCCGGCTTCACCACCTTGGCCAGACCGACCACCGAACGCTCCTCCCCCGTGTGATAGATGAAGATGTCATCCCCGACCGCCACGCCGCGCAGGTGGATCAACGCCTGCGCGTTCGTCACCCCGTCCCACCGCGCCTCCCGCTGCTCCTCGAGATCGCTGTAGGAAAACTCGTCAGGCTCGGTTTTGAAAAGCCACGTCGCCATCGCGCACCTCCGCGTCAAGCCCCACCACCCGCTCCACCCGCCCCGCCCACCGGCCACCGACAATCTCCGCCTCGATCCGATCGTCAAACGCCTCGAACCGCGCCGTCGCTCCATCCGCCCGCCCCACCCGCACCGAAACCGGCGACCGGTCGAGAACCCGCCACGGCCCGGCCCCCTCGGCCGCCAGCACCTCGATGCCGTGCGCAACAACCGCCGCCCGATCAAGCACAATCCGCGCCCGTCGGCCGTTCCACGCGATCTCCGCTTCGTGCGTCATGACTCAGCATAGGGGTTCCGAGAACCGTCTCGAACGACCCGGATCGCACGTCCCGAAACCACGTTCGCGCCAATCCCCGCGCGTCATGAAGTCGCCAGCCCCAACAACCGATACATCGCGCATAGGCCGCGCAACCGCTCCATCCGGACGGAGGCGCGCGCCTCCCAGAGGTCCGAGAAGCCGTATGAACTCCGAGAACCCGAACAATTCACCGGCCACGAGCCTCCCCACCAGCGATCCGGTGCTCGCCGACGCCCTTTCAGGCATCGAGCAAGGCCTCACCCAGATCCGACGCATGTCCCGCGAAGCCGACGAGCTCCGCCAGCGGCTCGACGCCCAGCAAGCCGCCCTTCGCTCACGCGAAATCGCCGTCGCCGACAAGATCACCGCGCTCGACGCCGACAAGCAGCAACTCGAAACCGAACGCCAAGCACTCCGCGACGACCGCGCCGCTCTCGACGAGCTCACCACCTGGACGGAACAGAAGCACGCCGAACTCGCCACCCGCGAGCAGGCTCTCCACACCCGCGAATCCACCATCCACACCCGCGAAAGCGAGGTCGCCGAACTCGAATCCGGGCTCAACACCCGACGCGACGAGCTCCGAAGCCTCGCCGAGAGCATCGAAGCCCGCAAATCCGAACTCGAATCCCGCGAGCAGGCCTTCGCGCAGCGCGAGAAAGCCCTCGCCGAACTCGAGTCCGCCCTGAACGCCCAGCGCGACACCATCACCGCCCAGACCACCGAACTCGCCGCCCAGCGCCAGAACCTCGCCGCACAGGCCACCCGCCTCGCCGAAGTCGAGAAGGACATCGCCAAGCGCGAAACCACCGCCAAGGAATCCCTCGCCAAAGCCGAACAGGCCGAAGCCCGCGCCAAACGCGACCAGAACGACCTCGCCCAGCTCCGCCAAAACCTCACCAGCGCCCAGCAGCAAGCTTCACAGATGCTCAAAGCTCTGCAGGAAGCCACCGCCCGCGCCGAAGCCGCCGAAAAGGTCGCTCTCGACCTCCGCACC
>JBIKTT010000054.1:0-8655 GCA_044347925.1 Phycisphaerales bacterium | reverse complement strand
CTCGAGCGTGCTCCGAATCGGGAGCATCCCGAGTTCGGGCGCGACGGAGACTTTCCACTCCTCCCAGGTCCGAGCGTCAGACTCCGCCGAAGAGCGGAGCGTCAGCGTCCAGGTCGAATGTCCCCCGACCATCTCGGGTGTCGCGGAAATCGAGACGTCGTACGCTCCCGACTCAATCGCGGCGTCGAGCGGGCGGACCATGTCACCCCAGATCGCGGATTCGAAGTTATCCAAGATGTATGTCGGAAAGATCGAATCACAGAAGCCTGGCTTGACGTAGACCGGCGCTCCGGGAAAGGAAGCGTTCGCAGGGCGCTCGAGGAGCCGGAACGAGTCGCGACCGTCGAAGAAAGCCGTGCCGGTGCGGCTGGGTCCCGTGCCGATCGGCTGATTCATGTCGTACGCAGTTTGGCGGAGGCGTTTGCGCCCTTCCCGAACCGAAATCTCGCATGAGAAACGCTGCGTTTGAATGTCGGTCATCGCTTCGCTGGTGAACGCCCGCTTCTCGACCACGTATGAGACCGAGACCCCGTCGAAGAGTCCGCGCATCGCCCGCACTTCGGCGGCGACTTCCCGAACGTCCGGAGGATTGACCGCGAGGGCCGTGATCGGAGCCACGATCGGGGCCGCGATGAGCGTCGCCGCCAGCAAGATTGGTGAGGAACTCAACATTCGCATCATCGTCTCCTTGCACCGTTCCGAGAAAGGCCCTTGACGGGACACCCTGACTTCCTTCCCGACACCACCTGACCGAGCGATCTATGGACAGGTCGCGTACACACCGCATGACACTGTAATCGCCGGATTGTACGGAATGCACAGTCCGGCTGAGCAATACCCCTTTGTGCCGTTGTTTGGAGGCGTGAAGTTTGCACAGCTTACAACCGTCACCGTTGTGCAGGGACCAAGCGTGCCCGCAGAGCTGCACTCGTCGTTCGCAGGAACGATCGCGTTGGTGCAGATGACGCAGGTTGTGACGCCGGAACCACAGGCTTTCCCCGGGCAACCAATGGTCGGACCCGGAACCAAGCACTTCTTCGTGGTTCCGCCTCCGGTGTCCGCTCCGCGTAGCTCGGCTTTGGATTCGTTCGTGAGCTCCACACCAAAAGCTGCATCAGGACTTGCCGTTTGCACTCCCTTTGATGTCGCCATCAAACCATAGCAAACAAACGTCGCACCCGCCACCACCAGAACTGTTTGCAATCGGTTCATCATTGCACCTTATCAGCTTATCGAACCGACTGCAATCGCATCTGGTGCAAATTCCGAAGAAAAATTATGAAATTCATCCGAGGCTTCGTTCGTGCGCACATCAATGTCCATTGCTTGCCACATATCTGTGCCGCACCGGTTGCGAACATCCGCGGTCGGAAGCATGGGATCCGCCCTTTTCGCACGCTTGAGAACTTCGCAAGGGGCTCGGAAAGGTCCCGCGCATGGCACGGCGGCGACGAGCTGGTCCATCGCGCGGCCACCTGGGCCCCGTGCCGAGGGTGAGGCATCATGATGCTCTCGGTGGGGCCGACTGCTTCGGCTTGCCCGTCCACACTGACCGCACCCGATCGGCGTACACCGGGAAGTCCGTGAGCAGGATGCCCTGCTGCCCGTTGTCAAGCCTGCGACCAGCTTCTCGAGACCGTGAGTCCCAGATCGGCTCCGTCTGGGTCCGCATGGGAACAGGGATCAGTCGCTGGCCATCGGTCACCGCCCGACCTCCGTTACACTCTCCTCCGCATGCTCCAGCCGCACGCCCACCACGTTCTCTGGTTCCTCGGCACCTTCATCGCCCTGTGGTCCTGCTCGCTGATTGCTCGCGGGCTGCTCCACCGGCCGCGCGTCGGCCGGTCCGCTCGCGGACCGCGCAAGGTCAAGAAAGCCGCGGTCGTCGCGGGGTGCGTCGGATTTCCCATCGGCGTGGCCTTCTACGTCGCAGGCTCTTTCCTGCGTTCGTGGATCTACGGCGACCAGCAAACCACCGACCAGCTCACCGCCTTTCACGCCATGGCGGCGGGCATCTTGGCGTTCGCCATCGCGCTTGCTGCGTGGGGCCTCTTTTCCGACCGTGCCCGAGGAAGCCTGCGCTGCCCGAAGTGCTGGTACGACATGGCCGGTGCTCCGACCACCGGCAACTTCATCTGCCCCGAGTGTGGCCAGGATGCGAAGGACCAAGCCGGCTTGCAACGCACCCGCCGGCACCCCAAGCTCGTCATTCTCGCTGTCCTCATCGGGTTTGTGGCGTTGCTCGTCCCGCGATTCGGCCACGTTCAGGCCGGCGGGGTGAAAGCTCTGCTCCCGACCACACTGATGATCCCGCTGGGCCCACACCTGCCGGACGACTGGGTCGCCAACAGCAACTACGAAGATGAATGGACGCTCGAAGAGCGTCTGTACGAGTCCCGCTCATGGGAATGGCAGCGCGGGTGGTATGTCTCCCGCCTCCAAAGCGAGATCCGCAGTCCGAAGTCGCTCGAGCGTCTTCGCTGGGCCCTGAAGCGAATCGGTTCGGTGGAGGGCGTCGGCCAAGCCACGGTCACCGTCGAAACGTACACGTTCGTCGCTCGCAAGCTCGGCGATCCGGACCCCGTGGTGCGCCTGCACGCTGCGGAACTCTTGAATGTCGGGATCATCGACAATGGATGGAATGTCGCCGATGGCTGGGCTGGTTTCGAAGCCATCCGCAAAGCGGCCGCTCCGCAGATCGCAACCTACGCCGATGAAATCGCTCCCGGCTTGACCGACCAGCAACCTTCCGTGGTCATCGAGACCGCGACCGCGCTTCTCGAAGCACAAACCCGTGAAGACAAGGCCACCCAGACGCTCCTCGCGCTTTATCCCACGCTCACCGCAAGGTCCGACCTCATGAGCGCGACTCTCCTTCTGATCGACCGAGGTAGTGCGGAGCCCCGCGCCCTCGAACCGTTGCTTCAGACGCTCGACAAGCCGGACGTGGAGATCACCAACTCGGTGTGGCTCGCCTGCATCTTTGCCACCGCCGACGGCCCGCTCCCGCCGCTGATCCGCGATCGGCTGGACCTCGAGATCCGCGAAGGCACAGACCCGAGGCGCGTGTACATCGCGGCCCGCGCTCGGCTGTCGCTGAAAGCGTCAGATTCGGAGATCGCCCGGCTCATCGAGAGAACCGCGGCGGAACCAGGGCCGCGACGCGCCCCCGCCCTGAAAGCCTGCTTTAACGCCCGCGCCCCCGGCCAGCCCTCACGCGTCCACCTGATCGCCGGCGCGTTCGAGGACCCTGCCGCCGATGTTCTCGTCGAAGCCATCAGTTGGGCGGAGTCGCTCGCATGGGCCCGCGAACCCGGGTACGAACGCTACATCGTTGACATCGAGCCACTCCTGGGCCATCGCGACGAAGACGTCCGCACCCTCGCGGCTTCCGCCCTCGTCAACATCCGAAATTTTCTCGAAGTCGAGCTTCAGGTTCAGCGTGAAGCCCAAGAGGAAGCTCAGCGTCAAGCGGAGATGAACGGTCCTCCCACCTCGGCCCAGTGACCCTCACCACCGGTTCGCGACAAGCCCCGCACCCGGTCGGATCAGCACCGCTTTCGTGTACGCCACCTGGAAGCCCATTCGGCGAGCGTTGCGTTCCGTGGCGACCCCCGGCAGCGCGGAGATCGTGACCACGGTCGCCCCCGCGTCGCTCGCCGCCCGAAGCCGCGCCGCGATCAGCGCCTGCTGCACCCCGCGCCGACGATACGACGGGAGCACCGCGAGCGCGAAGAGGGCGGCCGCCTTCGGCCCGCCCACCGCCGGAATCTCGATCGACCCGCCCCCGACGATTCGCCCCTCGGCTTTGGCCGCGAACGCCAGCACCGCCGGCTGGCGCACGACGCGCGCGGTCAGTTCAACGTCGCCCGCATCCGGATCCTTCCCTTCGGGCATGAACCCGCGAGCGACCGCCGCCGCGTACTCCCACACCGACTTTTCATCCTGGGGGTCAAGCAGCCCCACCTCGATCCCGTCGCCAAGGGGCGAAGGCGGCACCGACTCGCCCGCTTCGCGAAAGAAGACGTTCTCAAACTGTTTGAGCCTGAACCCGCGAGCGGCGAGGCCACCGACGAGCGACGCATCCGCGAACGGGCAGATCTCAATCCGCGGCTCGACCCCCGCCGACTCGTACCACGCGATGAACTCCTCGATCTCTTCATCGCTCACCGGCCCGTTCATCCCCATCCCGGTCGCGGTGTTGATCCACGTGCCCGGCTCACCCCGCGCGAGCATGCCCCCCGCCAGCGCGCGGTGCTCCACCGCGACACTCGCCATTCCGATCGCCAGCCGGGCTTCTTCTAACTTGGCTACCTGCGCCAGATCAATCATGGGCGACGATATGACGCCTGTCACGCTCTAGAACGCAAGCCGCACCGGCTCGCTGGTGTCGATCCCCAGAAGCTCAAGATTCCGCGTGTTGGCTTTCCACGCGAAGTCGAAGAGGTCGCCGACCACCGGGATCGCGCCCACCGCCGAGTCGATCAGGATGTTGATCACCATCAGCGCCAGCACGCGGCCCGAAGCTCCGAGCTGCCACGCTTCGTACACGATGTACAAGCCCGCCAGCAAGCCGATCAGATCGCCCCCGCCCGGGAACAGACCCAAGATCGGATCCAGCCCCACCCGCACATTCAGCCCCGGCACCAGCAGCGAGTTGTCAAGAAGCGAAGCCAGCACGCGCATCCGCGCCACCCGCTGCATCGCACCCTCGGCCGTCCAGTCGATTCCTGCGTCCATACCCCATTCTTCGTCATCCGCCCGCTTCGGTTTCGCCCGCCCGGACTGCATCCGAACGCCCACCGATCGGTACACCGCGCTGGAATGTGGACCCCTCACGCTCACGACGTGCTTTCCTTCATGTCGGCGTTTCTCGCCCTCTGGGGCGTGTCGCTTCTCGTGCGCGGCGTGCTCCACCGGTCCCGCCACGGCTCGCCCACCTGCCCCGCCTGCCGGGCCGCCGTCACGGTGCCCGGCCTGCAGTGCCAGGCCTGCCGCTATGAAGCCCACGCCCGCAAGGAGTTCTGGCCGCGGAAGATCCACACGGCGGCCATGCTGGCCGGGATTCTCGCCCTCCTGATCGCCACCGGGTGCCTCCTCGGGAGCATGGCCCTCGCCCAGATGGTGAGCCAGCAGTCCTGGGCCGCGAGCGTCGGCACCCTCTCCGCCGGCCTGGCTCTTGGCGTCCTCTCGCTGATCGCCTGGGCGATCTACGGCGAGCCGTCGCGCGGACGCAAACGCTGCCCCAAGTGCTGGTACGAGATGGCCACGCTCGCGGCCGCCGGCCGTTTCCAGTGCCCCGAATGCGGCCACGATGCGGAGAACAACCGCGGCCTGATGAAGCGGCGCCGCCGCACCAAGCTCGCCATCGCCCTCATCCCCCTGCTGCTGGCGGCACTCTGGACGCCTCTCATCCTCCGCTCGATCCAGCGCGGGCCCACCGCGCTCATTCCCACGCCGGTTCTCATCCTCGGGATGTGGTTCCTGCCCGAGCGGCTCATCACAGGCGTTGGTCAGAACGTGGGACCGCCCGCGAATCGCGACAGCCTCGCGGACCGGCTTGTCGATCGCCGCGAAAGCTACGCATGGCAGCGGGCCTGGGTCGCTTCAAGCGTCCAGAGCAAGCTCGACAAGAGCACCGATCCCGCGACGCTCCTGCGTGCGATGCACATGGGCGTGATCGACGATTCGGACCGCTCAAGACGCAAGCGAATGTTCGAGGTCATCCTCGAAACGTCAACACAGACCCTCCCGATGCATGTGCGCATGCGGCAGGAGATGATCCCCCGCCTCTCGTACGAAGCCCTCTGGAACCGCACCGAGGGGGACGTCCGCCCGATCCTCGAGCGCCATCTCGCCGAGATCCAGCGCCGCCTCGTCCCCGCCGACCCCGAAGCCTGGAGCTACGTGCTTCTCTGCCTCGCCCTCGGCGAGGGCTCCAAGCCGCTCCTCCCGCAGGTCAAAGCCGCCGCCACCGACCCCGCGTCCCCGGCACTTCTGAGGCGAAACTCGGTCGGGGTCCTCATCCACCTCTCCGACAAGATGCCCGAGGCCTACGCCATCGTCATCGACCTTCTCAAATCCGGCAATCCCGAGCTTCTCGAGTTGATTGAGGCAAGCTTCGGCGCCGCGGTACGCACGCCCGGCGAATGGGCCGTGCTCCGCGAGCTCGGCCTCAACACCACGGGAGGTACCCAGGCCGCCGCGATCGGCATGTACGCCAAACGCACGCCGCGCGACGCAGACTTCGCCCGAGCGGTGCTCGAAGCGGCCTCAACGCCCGGTCCGCGGCAGGTGGGAGCCGCGCACGGTCTTTGCTCGCTCATCGCATCGCACTGGGTCGACTTCGACCGCGGGTTCCCGATCGTGCGAGCAGCGGTCCGATCGATGAACGGCCCGGAGCGGCTCGCTCTGGTCGGCCGACTCTACACCTTGAACTACTTTGTCTCGTCGGATCAGGTGATGGGTCTTGTTTCTGAACTCGCGAGCGACCCCGACCCGGCCGTCGCCGCCGAAGCGACGAGGCTCGCGCCCAAGCCCGCCCGCTGAACCTTTGCGATTACTTCGAGTTCGCCAAGCCCTTGTCGATGGCTTTCTCGACTTCTTCGGCGATGTTCATCTCGGGCACATCTTCCGCGATCTGAGCCCCGTCGGCTTTGGACTTGATCTCTTCGATGAACTTCCGAAGCTCTTCGTCGGTGACCTTCGCCTTGAACTGGAAGTTGCCGCCGGTCGTCGTGGTCGTGGTGTTGACCGACCCGTTGCTGTTGGTCTTGGTGACGGTGACCGAGTTTGTGCCGGTCGACACGTGCTTCATCGCCGAGCTCAGGTCGTCCATGCTGAGCTTGCCTTCGGCCACGCCGTGGGAGAACCGGTGCATCGCGCGGACACCCGCGGTTTTCTCCTCATCGCTCAGCCCGCTCTTGTCGAAGTACTTCTCCTGAGCGCCGAACATCATCGTCAGCGGGAGCAGCGGCCCGTCGAAGACGGCTTCGAAGACCTGGCCGAACTGCTGAAGCGTGATCTTGCCCGACTTGAAGTCCTCGGTCACGTTCCCGACCTTCGCCATGATCCGGTCCTTCTGATCCTGGGGAAGCTGCGAGGTGCTGACCATCTCCGTGACGCCGATCGTCACGCTCGCGGCGAACATGCGGCGCCACGTCAGCGCGACCGTCACCGCCAGGCCGATCGCGATCACGAACACGACGACGAACGCGATCAGGCACCCCTTCTGCCAGCTTCCGCGGCGGAGGGAAGCGTGCGGTCGACGAACGATGGGCTGGCTTGTCGTGGTCATGCGTAATCCTTGGGAATTGAAGGCGGCGCGATTCGATTGTTCGCGGCTTTTTGATTATAACCACGCCGCTTGAGCGCACGACCGCGGGCACCGCCTTCCCGCCGCGAATCTCGCCCGAAAGAAATCCGCTCCGCCGTGGTTGTCCTCCGGGCGGGCGCGACGCTCGCAAGGGGGTGAATCATGGGTGGGACGCGGCGAGCGGAGTACGAAACCCGGCGGAGCGAACTGGAAGTGCTGAACGATCGAGCGGCCGCGGCGGCGGCTTCCGGAGACCCGCAGCGGTGCCACGAGGTCGCCGAGCGGCTTGCGGCCCTTTCGGGCAGGCTCGGCCCCGCGGAAACCCGTTTGCTCGAACTCAAAGCCCGCGCGGAAGAGATCCGCCGAGACCTCCTGCTCATCGCCGAAGGATCCCCGCTGGAAGACTCAACCTCTGTCTGGTTCGAGGGCGCCGATTGAGCGCCGCCCGCGACTTACTTGATGATGTCCACCGGCTTGGGCGGAGCTTTCTCCGTCGAAGCGGGCGCGGTCGTGGGAGCGGGCACCGCCGCCGGCACCGGCTTGACCGGTTCCGCCGCCGGACGCGTGATCTGCGTCGGCTGGAGAAGCGGCAGGTTGGGCGAACCGGAACCGGCGCCGACCAGGTCGACCCGCACCGGGCGGATCACCGCGATCTTGAGCGTCGGGTCCACGATCGCTTCACCGATCACGCCGACCAGCTGCCCGACCTTGGACGCGAGCGTCGGGTCCTGAGCAGGGTCGATGTACCCCAGCGTCGTCGGAACCTTCGCATCCGCCGACACCACGCGGTACATCACGGGCAGGTTCTTGCCGTCGTAGATGCTGCTCGCGGTGAGCATGCCCACGAGGTTGTACACGCGGGACTTCTCGGCTTCGGCGATCACCTTGGACGCCGCGGTGATCTCGGTGTTGAGCGACCGCTTGGCTTCCTCGGACGCTTTCAGGCTGTCACGCACGCCGATGCGGAGCTTGAGCACATCGGCTCGAAGCTGAAGCTGGCGCTTCCGCTGCGCATCCACCGGCGAATCGGTCAGCTCCCCGATCGTCTTGTTGATCTCAGCGAGGAGCGAGTCGTATTCGGCCGTGAAGATGTCCGCATCCCGGCTGTTGACCTTCGCGAACGCGGTCTCGATCTGCTCGAGGCTCGCGGTCGTGCGGTCCTTGGCTTTCGCGGGCGGCGTGGCCGCGGGCGTGGAGCCGTCGGTGGGGTTGGTGGGGGCGGTCGCCGGCTTGTTGGGGTCAGACTGCTGGTCGATCACGGTCGGCTGGCCGCCGGGCGCGGTCGCGGTCGGCGTTGCGCCCGGAGCGGTCGCGGGCGGGGTCACCGGATTGGTCGGCTG
>JBIKTT010000053.1:0-8733 GCA_044347925.1 Phycisphaerales bacterium | reverse complement strand
CTCGCAGCAGCTCCGCTGGACGGATACCACACGGCGAAGGTGCTTCGGGACAAGCCGGTCCTGATGCTTCAGGGTGTGCTTGATCGGGCGGTTCCGGCGTCGCTGGGCGATCTGCTCTGGGCCCGGCTGGGCAAACCGGAGCGGATCCTGCTTCAGGTCGGGCACGAGATGCTCTTCGCGTCGGTCGCGGGACGGCTGACTGAGATCAGTGCATGGCTGACAGCCGCTTCGGAGGGTCGCAAGCCGCGCCTCCCGATGGTTCCGCCGGGCGACGTTCCGTCCGCTCCCGGTGCCGAGAAGCCGGAGGCGATCAAGTGATCCTGGCGGTCAGTCCGTACCACCTCACGACGCGCGAGCTTCCCGCGATGGTTTCGCTGCTGCTTGCTTCGCGGGTGGTGACGTTCATGCCGGGGGTGTTCCGGACGAGCGGGGGCGAGGGTGGGCTTGAGGATGTGCGGGCGGTGGCTTCGGGGTCGGCGCGGTACGCGCGGCTGATGGAAAGCTGGGAATGGTCGATGCCGCTTTGGAGCGAGGGTGTCGTCTCGTCCTCGCACGGGCCGGATGACGCCGCGGACGACATGCGGGCGGTGTGGGAAAAACTCGCGGCGGATGAGCGGTACGCGGCGATGCGGCCGTTCGTGCGGCAGTCCTTCGGCGAGGATCGCGGGGAGCTGATCGAAGCGGTAGCCCACGATGTGCTCCGCGGCGGGCCGGACCCGGCGATCTCGGTGCCGCTGGTCGCAGGGCTGGACCGGTTCGCGTGCCGCCACGGGTTCACCGTGGCCCGCGCCGAGCCTGCGAGCATCGCGCAGAAAGCCGAAGCCGAGCTCGCGGACCCGATCGCCCGCGTGGTCATTCCGATGGTCATGCGAGGTTCCGCCGGCGCACTGCTGGACACGCGGGAAGAGCTCGAGGGCGAACTTGAGGACCTCAGGGCGGCGCTGGCGACGCTTGCGGCCCTCGCGGTCGAGCGGCCGGCGGCGGATGCGAAGGGGCTGGCTTCCGCCACGGCGGACATGAAGCGAGCGGCCCTGGCCTATGACGGCGCGTTCTCCCGGGCCTTTCCGGCGATCGAAGCCGGTCGGGACCGGTCCGAGGTGACCCTCCGGGCCGGGGCGGTTTCGCTGATGCTTTGCCGGCTGCCGGCGGACGCGGTGCTTCGCTCGTCGAGTCGGGCCGCGGCGACCCTGCTTCCCGGACCGGCCAAACCCAAAGCCAAGCGCGGGGAAGCCGGAAGCAGGACGGAGACCCTCCCGGTAGTCGCGGACGTGCTGGATCACGGGGTCATCTCGGCACTGATCATCCGGGCGGTGGGAAAGTCGGCCCCGGCGACGTCGGGCGGGCGGGCTCAGAGCCCTCTGCGAGGGTGACGCAACCGATCCGCCGCGAGCCCTTACACTTGGGCATGACACGGGCACGCGTCTTTCTCGCGGGTTTGGCCGGGCTGACCTTGGCGGCGGTCTCGATGTTCGCTTCGTGCGAGAAGCGGCCGACCGCGTACAGCCAAGCAACGCCCGATGATGTCGTGGCTTCGGCCCGGGCCATGCTCAAAGCCGGGGAGACAGCCCGGTTCCATGAGCTGATCTACGCCGAGGACGACCTGGAGCGGGCGTTCCTCGTCCGCGTGGGCAAGCTGATGGCCCACATGCAGGAGCTCGCTCAGGAGATCCAGACGCGGTTCCCGGAGGACATGGCCAAGCTCGCCAAGGAAGCCGAAGCCAAAGCCAAGGAAGCGGCCAAACGCGGCAGCGCGACGGGCGCCGGGGCCATGGTCAACCAGCTTGTGACCGCGGGACGGCAGGTCAGCCGGGAGCAGCGGGAAGCGATCGCGCAGGACCTGATCACGCAGGTCTTCGCGGACCCGTACGGCTGGATCGAGGACCAGTCCGGCCGCCTGACGACCGAGTTGGTCAACGACGACCAAGCGGCGCTGCTTTTGGATGGGAAAGCGATCCTGCCGCCGGTGGGCCTTTCGATGCGGCTTGTGGGCGAGAAGTGGTACATCGTGCCGCCGCTCAACCTGCCGTTCATCTCGCGGTATCGGCCGCGGACGAAGTCGGAATGGAACATGTGGGCGAGCTTGGTCAAGATCTTCGACAACGCGATCATCGAGCTTCGCGATGAGGTGCGGCGAGGGGAGGTCGCCGGGTTCAGCGACGTTTCACGGAAAGCGGGCGAGAAGATCTTCATGCCCGCCGCGCTCGCGTTCGTCGCGGTGAGCAAGCACTACGAGAAGAAGTTCAAAGCCGCCCAGGCCGCCAAAGCCGCCGCGCCCGCCGCTCCGACCGGGCCCAAGCCCGCTCCGCCCGTTCCCGTTCCGGCACGCTAGCTGCCGTGCTAGGCTGGTGCCTCATGTTCTCACCGATTGACGAGATTCTCGAAGAACTGCGGCAGGGGCGGATGGTCATCCTCACGGATGACGAGAACCGCGAGAACGAGGGTGACGTCATCCTCCCCGCTCAGTTCGTCACGCCCGAAGCCGTCACGTTCCTCCTCAAGCACGCGCTGGGGTACCTCTGCCTCTCCCTGCCCGAGGAGGAGTGCGACCGGTTGCAACTGCACCCGCAAGCCGCTCAGAACACGAGCGTCCGCGGCACCGCGTTCACGGTGTCGATCGACCTGCACCCCAAGTTTGGCGGGACAACGGGCGTCTCGGCGGTCGAGCGGGCCAAGTGCATTCGGATGGCGATTGACCCCACGTACGGGCCGGATGACTTTGTGAAGCCGGGGCATATCAACCCTCTGCGGTCGCGGACGGGCGGGACGCTGGTGCGGACGGGGCAGACGGAGGGGTCGGTGGATCTGTGCAGGCTGGCGGGGCTCACGCCGGCCGCGGTCATCATGGAGGTGATGAAGGACGATGGGACGATGGCCCGCGTCCCGGACCTTGAGAAGTTCTGCGCCCAGCACAAGATGAAGATGTGCTCGGTGGCTCAGATCATTGAGTACCGACTCGCACGCGAGAGCCTGGTCCGCCGCGTCGCGCCCAACAGCCCGCCAAGGGTGCTTCGGACGCCGCTTGGGGACTTTGACGTCACGCTTTACGAGAGCATCGTGGATGCGCTGCCGCACCTGGTTCTGAGCAAGGGCTTGAAGCTCGACCAGCCGGGGAAGGTGCAGAGCGGGACGCCCTCCGCGTCGCCCCTGGTGCGGATGCATCGGCGGAACTTGCTCGGGGATGTCTTTGGAGATCTTGCATCGTCGCCGACGGGGCCGACGGGCGACACGCTTCGCGCGGCGATGAAAGCTATTCAGGCCGAGGGATGCGGCGCGATCGTGTACCTGCGGACGCAGGGGGGCGAAGCGGGGAGCTTGGAGACGGAGCTTCAGACCCTTCGCGTGGAGCACAAGCCGGGGGATGACAGCCCGCAGCTCACGCATGCGGCGAGCATCGCGGCGAACGCGGTGCCGATGCCGCTACGGGAGTACGGGATTGGCGGGCAGATCTTGCGGGATCTGGGGCTGACGTCGATTCGTCTGCTCACGAACAATCCCAAGCCGATGCCGGGGCTGGAGGCGTTTGGCTTGGATGTGAAGGCGGCGGTGCCGCTTCAGCCCTGACCGAATCCAGCGTCAGTGCAAACCGGCGACGAACTTCGCGAGGCGGTCGACGCCCTTCCTGATCTGGTCCTCGCTGCACGCAAAGCTGATGCGGACATGGTTCTTGCCGCAGCCGCCGAAGTCTTCGCCGGGGACGAAAGCGACGAGTTCTTCGGCGAGCAGGGCTTCGCAGAAGTCCAGAGCGGAGTTGAGCTTCTTGCCGCCCTTGGTGGTCTTGCCGAAGTGGGCGGAGACGTCGGGGAAGGCGTAGAAGGCGCCGGTCGCCTGAATGTTGCGGACGCCGGGGACCTTGCCGAGAAGGTCGTTGATGAGCTTGGCGCGAGAGGCGAAAGCGTCGCGCATCATCGCGACCTCGCCGCCGCACTGCTCGAGCGCGACCTTGATGGATGCGTAGATGAAGCTCGTGATGTTCGTCGACATCTGGCCCTGGAGCACGCCCATCGCGGCGGTGAAGCGCTTGCCGAAGTCGCCGGAGCCGGCGATGTAGCCGATGCGCCAGCCGGTCATCGAGTAGGCTTTGGAGAGGCCGTTGAGGGTGACGACGCGTTCGGCGATTTCGGGGTCCGAGCCGATGGAGTAGTGCGGGATGCCGCCGTAGACGATCTTCTCGTAGATCTCGTCGGACAGGACGACGAGGTTGGGAGCGACCGTGCGGGCGGCTTCGGCGACGACCTTACCGAGGGCTTTGAGCTCATCGGGGGTGTACATGGTGCCGCAGGGGTTGCTGGGGCTGTTGAGGATGAGGAGGCGAGAGCGGGGCGTGATGGCTTTGCGAAGCTGGTCGGGGGTGATCTTGAAGTCGTGGTCGGGGGAGGTCTGGAGCTCGATGACCTTGCCGCCGGCGAGTTCGGCGATCGGGGCGTAGCTGACCCAGGTGGGGACGGGGAGGAGGACCTCCTGCTGGGGCTCGCCGGTGACGTGGGCGTCATCGAGGAGGACGTGGCATGCGACAAAGAGGGAGTGCTTGCCGCCCGAGCCGATGGCGATGTGGTCGGCGGTGCAGTTGGGGATGCCGTTTTCTTCGGTGAGCTTCTTGGCGATGGCGGCGCGGGCTTCGGGGGTGCCCAGGGTGGCCATGTACTTGGTGGTGCCGGCGTTGAGGGACGCGATGGCGGCGTCCTTGATGAGCTTGGGGGTGTCGAAGTCGGGTTCACCGGCGGAGAAATTGAGGACATCCTGGCCGGCGGCTTTCATGGCTTTCGCGCGGTTCATGAACGCGATGGTGACGGAGGGCTTGAGAGCGGCGACACGGCGGGAGGTCTGGAGCATGGGCGCAGATTAGGCGTGTTGAGGCGGGCGCAGCGCGGCTCCGCGCGCGGAAAACGCTCGCGAAACGTTGCGAGCGGGGGTGTGAAGATCACCCCGCGGCCGACGTTCGCGGCGACCGGCGCGACTACGCCCGGCGAGTTCCCTATCTGGTCACAGGCGAACGGGCTCGAAGCCCTTGCGGTACTCGCGCCGGACGAGCGTCTTGGTCGCTTCCTTGTGGTTCGTGAAGGTCAGTGAAGCACGATCCCACGCGAGCACCTGCCCGGGGTACTTCGCGGCTTTCACCGCGAGCAAGCCGGGCTCGGTGCAGCGGATGCCCGTCGCGAGGGGCATCCAGAGGTGCGGCGTGTCCTTGCCGAGGGCTTTGTCCACCCAGGCGTGCCAGTGGTTGAACGACTCGTACTTGGGCAGCCCCGGCCATTCGTGGCCGTCGGTCTTCTTCCCGTCGCGCCAGACCTCGATCGGCCCCGACGGCGCGAGCACAAGCGTGCCGCCCTCGCACACGACGACGGTGAAGATCCCGTCGGGCCATTCGTCGCCGGTGAGGCCGAGCTGGCCGCGGTCGGGCTTGAGGCCCGTGTCGTAGAAGTGGAAGTTGCACGTCGTATTCGCAAACTTCGGCGAGTTCACGGCGTAGGTGATCGTCGAGGAGACGCGGTCGGCGTGGAAGTGCGACAGGTCGCGTGAAGGCGTCCGCGAGCAGACGCTCACCGGGCTCTGAAGCTCCGGGAACGCGTAGAACATGACGTCGGAGAGGTGGACGACCCAGTCGGTGATCTGCCCGCCGCCGAAATCCCACCAGCTGCGCCACTGGCGCTGCGCCATGTTCGGGCGGCAGGGGTACTGCTGCTCGGTGCCCACGCCGTTCAGCCAAAGGTCGTAATTAAAACCCTTGGGCGGAGCGACCGGCTCACCGAGCTTGCCGTCGGCGAAGTAGAACCCGCCGGCAAGCGCGCCGTTTCCGAACGCGATGTGAACCTCGATGACCTTGCCCAAGCCGCCGGACTTGAGAATGTCGACGGCGACGCGGCGAGCGGTGCTTTCGATGCGCTGGGCGCCGGTCTGCGTCACGAGGTTGGGCTTGGCTTTCACGGCAGCGTCCAGGAGCGAGAGTTCCTCGAGCTGCTGCACGACGGGCTTCTGGCCGTAGACGTGCTTGCCCTTGGCGAGAGCCATCGTCATGATCGAGCAGTGCGAGTGATCGGGCGTGGAGACGATGACGGCGTCAAACTTGTCGCCATGCTTGTCGAACGCTTCGCGGTAGTCGGCACAGGTGAAAGCTTTGGGGTGGTCGCCGGCGGCTTTGGCCAGGGCTTCGGCGTCGACGTCGCAAAGGCCGACCATATCGACGAGGGGGTGATTCGCGATGGTCTTGCGGTCGGCTTCCCCGATGGTGCCGACGACGCCGATGGAAAGCACGCGGAGCCTCGTGTCGCTGAGCGCCCAGGCGCGGCGGGGCAGGAGCATGGCTCCCACGCCGGTCGCGGCGGCGTACTGGATGAACTGGCGGCGGGAGGTGTGATTCGGCATGGGTTGGAACCTCGGGAGGTAGGTGAACGGAAAGGCAGCGGGCCCAGTCTACCTCAAGTCGGGCTCGCTCTGCAGACCCGCCCCCGCTGCCCCGTCGGACCACTTCCGCGTCCGGCTCGCCCTCCGCATCGATCGTGGGATACACGGCTTGCGAACGGGCGGTGGGAATCTCCTGTGGGATCGGCGAACTCCCGGAGAAGCCAGCCGTACTGAGACCTGTTCAAGTGCGGCCGGCCTTCCGCAGCCCCGAAAGGGGTCCGAACAGCTTGACGCCTTCCCCATCCTCGTCAGAAGTCCAGGTCGAAGATCCCCTCCAAGCCGCGGACGAGCGCCACGTACGGCAGTCCTTGGAACCACACCATGACGACCGCGTCCTCAACCGCTCCCGCCGCAGCCCCATCCCGCGCGGCCCAACCCCGACACGCCAGTCCACGACAGGCCAATCCACGACCAGCCAGACCGCTCACCACCTTCTTCCTGCAATTCCTCGCCAACCCGGGCATGCTTGGGTCCTTCACGCCAAGCTCCGCCCACTTCGCGGAAGAGATGGTGAAGACGCTCGACTTTCACCCCGGCGCGCGGATCGCCGAGTACGGAGCCGGCACCGGTGCTTTCACGAAGCTGATCCTCGAACGGATGCACACGTCGAGCACCTTCTTCACCATCGAACGCAACCCCGCCCTCGCCGAGCAGCTCCGCTTGCGCTTCCCGAATCTGCACATCCACATCGCCAGCGCCGAGGAGGTCGATCGCCTCTGCCAGCTCGAATCCGTCGAGCAACTCGACGCGGTCGTCTGCGGATTGCCGTGGGCGAGCTTTCCCGAGTCGCTCCAGATCAAGCTTCTCGAAGCGACGGCCCGGGTGCTCCGCCCCGGCGGACAGCTCATCACCTGCGGGTATCCCCTGGGTCTGATGCTGCCCGCGGGTCGCCGGTTCTACAAGCTCCTGCCACGTTTCTTCGCCTCGATCCAGTCCAGCGGCCTCGTCTTTCGCAACTGGCCGCCGGGGTTCGTGGTCCGCTGCCGCAAACCTGGCACTCCCCCACCCTCGCACTGAAGCACCCAACGCACGCCGCGATGCTCCCCATCTTCGCGAGCCTCCGCAACCGGGCCGACGAACGTACGGTATCGATGGTCACGGAGGTTGCATGTCCCAGAGCTTGGCCCGTCTCTCTTCAACGTTTCTGGCTGTGATTCTTGCGGGTTTCGTGGGCGGCGTGGTCTCGTGCAGTTCACAAGACCAGCCCGCCGCCCAGTCAGGCCGGCAAGCACGCGCCTCGATCCCGCTTCCCGCGCTGTCGGACGCGACCGCAAAGGACTATCCGGGCATCCACAACGCCGTCGCGTTCCATGAGGGCTATGTGTCCGGCAGTGTGCCGGAGGGGCAAGCCGGGTTCGAGACCCTCGCCGCCATGGGCATCCGCACCATCATCAGCGTCGACGGTGCCGCTCCCGATGTCGAAGCCGCGAAAGCCCTCGGCATGCGGTACATCCACCTTCCCATCGGCTACAACGGATTCAACGAACAACGCAAACTCGAACTCGTCCGCGCCTCCCGCGATGCCCTCGCCCAAGGCCCGGTCTACATCCATTGCCACCACGGCAAGCACCGCAGCGCCGGCGCCGCCGCCACCGTCGCGGCCAGCCTCGGCTGGTCCACGCCCGACCAGGGCGTCGCCCGCATGAAGGTCTCCGGCACCGCGCCGAACTACGAAGGTCTCTACGCGTGCGCCGCAACCGCCACCGTCCTCTCCGCTTCGACCGTCGACGCCGTGCCGGGCGACTTCCCCGAAGTCGATCCCCCCAAGGGCCTCATCAAAGCCATGGTCGAGATCGACGAGATCTACGAGCACCTCAAAGCCATCGAAAGAGCCGCGTGGAAAGCTCCGGAGGACCACCCCGACCTCGTCCCCGTCGCCGAAGCCGGACGCCTCGCCAATTACTACCGCCTCCTCCTCGACGATGAGTACACCCAAAGCAAGCCCGCCGAGTTCAAAGCTCTCATGGAGAGAAGCCGGGCCGAAGCTCAAGAACTCGAAGACCTCCTCGCCGCAGGAACCAAGGACTTCGCCAAGCTCGCGGCCAAGACCAAGCTGATCTCCGCTTCCTGCAGGGAATGCCACACCAAGTACCGCGACTGATCGGCCCGCCGTCCGCGCCCAAGCCGTTGCCGGAGCCCTGAGTTGAATGAGTGGCCGTCGAGATTGGGAGCTTCCGCCGCCGACCCATGGGCGGCTCCCGGCGGGATGTCACCCGCGGGCCTCATCTTTGATCGACCGGAATGGCTGGCGCTGATCCCGATCCTGTGCGTGGCCGCATGGTTTCTGGCGAGGCGCACGCTGGCGGGGGGCGGCGGGACTCGGCGAGCGATCCA
>JBIKTT010000052.1:0-8810 GCA_044347925.1 Phycisphaerales bacterium | reverse complement strand
CATCTACCGGCTGGTCGAGGAAGAGGGGATGCCGGCGATGGAAGCGGCGCGGAAGGGATCGGGCGAGATCGCGCTGGCGGTTCTCGCGACGACGCTTTCGCTGGTGGTGATTTTCGTGCCGGTGTCATTCATGTCGTCGATCTCGGGGCGGTTTCTGTACCAGTTCGGCGTGACGGCCGCGGTGGCGGTGCTGGTGTCGCTTCTGGTGTCGTTCTCGCTGACGCCGATGATGGCTTCCCGGATGCTGAAAGCGGATCCGAAGGGTCACGGGCACGGCGAGCGGGCGATGAGCCGGAAGGGGTTCTACGCCCTTCTGGACGGGGCGTACGTGGGCACGCTTCGCTGGTGTGTTCGGTGGCGGAAGACAACGCTTGTCGTGGCGGCCGTGGCGATGGCGTCGGCGGTCCCGCTTTATTCGATGCTGAGGCAGGACTATGTGCCCAGCGATGTGGACGAAGCGGAGTTCAACGTCAACATCAACGGGCCGGAAGGGGTCAGCTTTGAAGCGTTCGACGAGGCGGTGAAGGAGGTTGAGAAGCGGATCTCGGCGCATCCAGCCGTGGTCACGACGCTTTCGTCGGTGGGTGGGTCGTTCCTGGGGCAGGTGAACCGGGGAGAGATCTACGTGCGGATCCAGCCGCACGCGGGGCGGTACCTTTCGCTTTCGCGGCTTTGGCGGGAGACGCTCGCGGGTAAACCGCTTGACGCGTTCCGCGGCAATTACACGCAGTCGGACGTGATTCAGCAGCTTCGCAGGGAGGTGCGGGGCCTGCCGGACCTTCGCGTGTCGATCCGGCCGTTCGCGGCGTTCAACATCGGCGGCGGCAACTTCGACATCGACCTTGCGATCCGCGGTCCTGAGCTTGAGAAACTTGCCGAGTACACCGAGACGCTGCGCGTGCGTTCGCGCGAGCTTGGGGGCCTTCCGGACGTCGACACGACGCTGAAGCTGAACACGCCCGAGCTTCGCGTGGAGATTGATCGCGAGCGGGCGGCGGACCTTGGCGTTTCGCCGCGGGACGTGGGGACGGCGCTGCGGCTTCTGGTCGGCGGCGAGGATGAGGTGTCGCGGTTCCGCGACCCGGCGACGAACGAGGACTACGACGTGCAGCTTCGGCTGATCCGTCGGGATCGCGAGCGGCCGGATGAACTGCCGCAGCTTCTGGTGCCGGCGCCTGCATCGCCGGGGCGGGTCGTGGAGCTTCGGTCTTTCGCGGATGTCGTGCCGGCGCAGGGGGCCGCACGCATCGATCGACTTGATCGGCAGCGTGCGGCGAACGTGCGCGGGACGGTCGGGTCGGGGTACGCCCTGGCGGACCGGCTGGAAGCGATGCGGGGGGAGATCGACAAGCTTCAGATGCCCGGGGAGTACACGGTTCGGACGCTGGGCCGGGGGCGAGAGCTTGAGCGCACGTTCGCGGAGTTCCTGATCGCGTTTGCGCTCTCGATCGTGTTCATGTACATGATTTTGGCGGCGAACTACGAGAGCTATCTGCACCCGTTCACGATCCTGCTGTCGTTGCCGCTTTCGATTCCGTTCGCGTTCCTATCGCTTTGGCTGATGGGTGAATCGCTGAACCTGTACTCGGCGCTGGGGATTCTGGTGCTTTTCGGGATCGTGAAGAAGAACTCGATTCTTCAGGTGGACCACATCAATCAGCTTCGTGAGCGCGGGGTTCCGATCGAGGAAGCGGTGGTGCAGGGGAGCCGGGACCGCTTGAGGCCGATCCTGATGACGACGCTGGCGCTGATCGGGGGGATGCTGCCGCTTGCGGTGGGGACCGGGCCGGGAGCGGAGGAGCGGCGAGCGGTGGCGGTGGTGGTGATCGGGGGTCAGATGTTGTCTCTGATCCTGACGCTTCTGGTCACGCCGGTGGCGCACCTGGCGCTGGACCGGGCGTTCGGGCGGCGGCGCACTGCGTTGCGTGATGCGGAAGGTCATCCGGCCTGAGGGGTGAGCGCGGGTGGACCCGAAAGCATGACCGCGAGCGGCGCGAGGTAGCCGAAGATGACGGCGAGCGTCCAGAGGATGCAGCACACCACGAACTTGCCGTTGATGGCGTCGGCGTTGCCGGGGACGATCTGCTTGGCGATCAGGATGGCGGTGATGATGCCGATGATGGCGACGGGGATCATGAGCCAAAGGGCGAGCGTCTGCCGCTGCGCGTGGTAGAGCCAGGGGCCGAGCAGGAAACCCGCGTGGAGCAGCCAGACGAAGACGGCGGCGATGACAACGGGCGAGGGGCTCTTGGTGTTGCCGAAAGCACGGCCGACGGCGCTGATGCCGTACGCGACGATGCAGAGCGCGATCGTGAGAATCAGCGGTGAAACGGACAGGATGATCATTGCGGGGAGCCGTGGCATTGGGAGTGGTTCCGATCGAGATGGATCACCAGAAGCCGCCTTCTCGGAAGCGGTCGGCGCGGGAAGCGTTTTCGAGGCGATGGAGTTCCGCACGGAGAGCGTCCATGTCGGGGAAGATGGAGGGGGTATGGGGCTCGATGACGAAGTAGACCCCCGACGGATCGGCGAACTCGCCGGAGTGGTGGGAGGAAGAACGCTCGACGAAGGTGAAATCCGTCGTGGTCGTTCGGGGGCGGGTGGTGACGGCACGCTCGAGGCGGACGCAGAGGCCCGAGGGCGGTGCAACGCGTGCTGGCGTGATCTCGACGATGCGGTTTCCGGCCTGGAGTTCATCGCGGATGAGCGAGCGGAGGGCTTGCGGGAACTCGGACGGCAAGCGTGCGAGGCCCGGATGGTCGGTCACGGGTCGTTCCTTTCGGGGATCGGGTAGCCGGCGCGGGTCATGACCTTGGCGAGTTTGCTCCATCGTTTGTCGCGTTTGAGGTAGGACGCGTTTTGAGCCATGGTTCGTGCTGCTTGATCGATGGCGGCGTGGTGAGGTGTGTCTCGGAAGCGATCGGCGGCTTGGAGCATGACGCGGACGAACTCGTGCGGGTTGGGGTTCAGCTCGTAGTTGTCGGAGAGGAAGAGCGGGCGGGAGTCCATGTCCTGGGCGGTGGCGAGAAGAGCGCACTGAAGAGCGTGGGCCCAGGGGGCCGAGTGGGCTTGCAGGAGGGAGTCGGGCGCGGTGTGGATGAGGATCGAGCCTCCCCAGCGGCTTCGGAGCTTGTTTGATCGCATCACCTCGGCGAAGAGGCGGTCGGAGTCGGGGGTGTCCTGGACTCGCTGGATGAGGATTGCCCGGCACTCGTCATCGTCGGCGATTTCGTCGATGATGAAGAACTCCAGGAGCATGGGGATCGGCTCGTCGGCGGGGACGCGATCGAGGTCCTTGCGGAGTTCGGATGCGAGGGTGGCTCCGGGAGGGAGCTTGAGAGTGGTGCCGCGGACGGACGCGAGGGTGGACCGAAGGATGTTGGCGGCGGCGACGCGAACGGGTTGGCCGAACGCGTAGGCGCCGCCGAGGTATCCGAGTGCGGCCATGATCGCGAGCGCCCATGTCGCGGCGCGGAGAGCGGTCGTCATCTTTGGCTGAGCTTGGATCGCTTGAGGCGTCGAGAAGGCGTCGACGGTGAGAAGCCACGCGAGCAGGATGGGGCCGAAGATGCCGAGCATCCAGCAGAGGATGTGCTTGAGAGCGCGGAGGGGGGGCGTGGTCATGCCGGGCTCGGCCCACATGGTGAAAGCCATGAACGCCGCGAGCGCCACGCCGAAACTCATGACCATCGTGAGGATGCCGGTCGCCCACCACGGAAGATGGATGACGGCCGCGAGGGCCCGGTCGGATCGAAGCGACGCGAGCAGGCTTGCGAGGGCGATGAGTGCTCCGGCGATCATGAAGCCGAAGAGCACGACGACCAGCCCCATCGCTTGTTCGCCCCTGGGCGGCTGACGCAGGAAGAGCCCGGTCATCAGAACGTTGCATCCGAGGATCACGAGCGTTCCGAGGACGATGAGGATCGTGGCGAGCGGGGCGAGCATGGCGTGTCCTCGGTCGGCAGGCTTAGCGGGGCCAGGCGAATCGGACGGACTTGGGGGAGTCCGCGGAGCCGTCGGCTTTGCGGAGCTGGACGAAGATCTCGATCTCGCTGGGCTTGCCGTCCTTGACGTGGACGCGGTACTGGACGCTTCGGGGGTCGCCCGAGGTGGGGTCGATGCAGTTCCCCCAGGTGAAGAAGGGCTTGCTTTGGGCGCCGGCGCTTCGGGCGCTGGTCCGCATGGCTTCGGGCTCGAAGACGACGCCGGTGAGGTGGCGGGCTTTGATGCGGACGCGCCATTCGCCGGAAGCGATGTCGGTTTCTTTGTAGGCGATGAAGGCGTAGTCGTCGTTGAGGATGGCGTCGTAGGCGTCGAGCTCGGCGAGGATGGCGACGGTCTGGGTGGGGGTGCTGGCGGGGGCTTCGATGAGCTTGGCGGGCATGTGTGCGTTCCTTTGGTGTGGGGGGCGAATGGTGGTGTTGTTCAAGGTCAGTGCGAGTGGCGGAGCCCCGGGGGCTCGGGAATCCGTCAGAGGAACGGGCTGATCAGCCCGAGAAAGAGGAGCGAGAGGGCTCCGGCGATGATGAACCACTTGGGATTGGAGGTGGATTCGAGGCGGAGAAACCCGCGATCGGGGAGCGTTGGGTCGGCGTAGGCCTTGAGCGTCATGCCGGGGGTGTACTCGCGGACCTCCTCGGCGGCGCTCTCGCGGCTGGCGTAGGAGCGATGGATGATCGTGGGGTAGAGAAGGTCGCTTTCGTACCGCGTGTCGCCGATGGTGTACTCGAAGCGGACTTCGGGCAGGTGGGTGGTTGTGCTGGTGCTTCGGAGGGGGCGGGTGTCGTTGTCGCGAGAGGTGCTTGATTTGACCTCGACGGAGAGGATTCGGGCTTCGACGGGCACGGCCGAGGTCATGAGACGATGCTGGGTGAAGTGTTCGCGGGTGCCGACGACGATGAGCATGACGCCCAGGCCGCCGAACATGAGGACGAAGATCGCGAGCATGATGAAGTCCGTCACGGTGCGTTTCCTGGTTCGGCGGCGGTGGAGGGATGCGAGCAGGCTGCCGGGAGTGCGGGCGGGCGTCATGGGGAAGGGCTCCTGAGGATGGCGTCGATCTCGGCGCGGTCCTCGTCCATGCCGGCGCCGTAGCGGTCGGCTTCGTCCTGCGTGTGCGGGTCGGGATAGGTGCTGAGGCGGTGCTGGAGGGCGCGGGCGTGGAGCTCGAGGGCCCGGGGTGAGGGAGCGGAGCGTCTGCCGTCGCGGCGGACCTGTTCACGCAGGGCCTGGGCGAAGAGTTCGGAAAGGGCGGCGCGTCCTTGGGCGGAGTCGTCGGCGGCGAAGACGAGCTGTGCGGCTTCGTTGAATCGGTCGGCGGCGATGAGGGGGGCGGCCTTGGCGATCGCGGCATCGCGGGCTTTGGCGACCTCTTTGGCGTGGATTGCGGCTTGGGTTTCTGGTGGGGGCGATGGGTCGCGAGTGATGAGGTCGATCTCGTAGTCGGGGCCGTCCTGTTCGAGCTTGACGGTGGGGCCGAGGTGGTGGAGGAGTTCGAAGGAGTGGATGCACCGCTCGAGCTTGGGCATGAACGTGGGTTCGAACTCGCGGGGGCAGATGACGCGGGCGGTGAGAAAGCGGTTGCCGTCTTCGACGGCGACGATGCTGAGGACGAGTTCGTCCTCATCCTCGCCGTGTAAAGCGGTTGCGAGGATCGCCGGGTGGTTCTTGCGGACGCCGCCGACGTACGACGGGCCGATGCTCAGGAGGCGCGTGCTTTCGCCGGCGAGAAGGGAGACGAGCCGGTCGCGGACGGGGCCGGTGGTGAGGTTCGGGTGGTGGGCGATGAGGAGCGAGACGGGGGCCGCGGGCGCGGAGAGCGTCAGCAAGATCACGGACGGCTGAGGGCTTGCGTAGACCGTCGGCCCCTCGTCCGACTGGACGAAGTCCGAGGGAGTCTTCATCGTGAAGTCCAGACCGAACGGGCGGTCGAGGTGGTTCTTCTGGAGCAAAGCCATGCGATCCTCCGGCGTCGGTCGGGGTGGTCACCACTCGATGCCGATGAGCACGATGACGAGGGCGATCACCGCGAAGAGCGGGAAAATGCCCGTCGCGGCGGCGTACCAGTGCTTGTCGCGGTTCATCAGCCAGATCGCCCCGACCAACGAAGCGAGCTGGACCACGCCGATACCCAGGGCCATCCACTTGGCTTGCTGGATGCTCGCGGGCTTGGCGTTGGCGAGGCTCGCGGCCAGGAGCACGAGCATGGTCAGCGAGCTGAGCACGCCGATGACGCAAGCGACGATGGCGAGAATGACCTGAAGGATGACCACGACGGTCAGTGCGGGTGAGGGGGGCGGCGGAGCTTGCGAATCGGGCGAGGCCGGAGGGATTCGGACAGCAGGGGCCGAAAATCTCGACTCCGAGGGGCCCGAGCCAGCCTTGGAAGTCCGAACGCTTCCAGCGGGAGGCCCCGTGAACCCGAACGCCGCCGTCGGTCCGATACTCGGATGGTGCCGCGGGGGAGACGGTCGCAAGCAGCTTGGTTCGGTCCGGCGTGGCGGGATGCAAAGGGCGTGAGCGCGCGGCATCCGGCCCCGCCTTTGCGGGGGACGACCATCGCGCGGCAGTCTTCACGCGAGCTTTTTCAGAAGGTTGCGATGCTTAGCGCTTGAGATCAAAGCCGACAACGCTCTTGGCGCCTTTGTCATCCTCGATCTCGATCCAGAGCTTGCTGCCATCGGGGAGGGGATTGGGGATCTCGGCGTGGGTGTGCCAGTTGCTGGGATCCTTCGGGTCTTCGATCTCGGCTTTGGCTTTCACCGAGCCCTTGGCGTCCTCGGTGCCGATCCAGAAGCGGACGGTGGCCACCTTGGCGGTGCCGGTCGCGGTGACGGTGGCATCGATGGGGGCGTCCTTGCCGGCGACGATCTGGCCTTCGTCACGGCTGGCTTTGACTTGGAAGGAGCCGGCGGTCTGCTCGCCCAGGGCGATCGCAGCGCCGCCATGGCCGTGATCATGGTCATGGTCATGGTCATGGTCGTCAGCTTTCTTGGTGGTGCTGGCGGGCTTCTTCTGTTCGCAGCCGGCGAGGGGCATGGTGGCGAGCGGAAGAGCGACGATCAGGAGAGCGGCGAGGGGTGTGAAACGCTTCATCGAAGGTCCTTTCTGAATCGTGAGAGCACGGTGAACTGGGAAGTGAGACGCTTATCAAGAAGAGCGGTTGCCGAATTTTCGGGCGACGCGCCCGAACCAGGAGTTTGGCGGGGGTGGGTCGGTCGGTTCCCGTGGGGTGCGATGAACAAGCGCGAACCCGGCGGGAACGACGAAGAGGTTGAGGAACGTGGAGGTCAGGAGCCCGCCGAGCACGACGACGGCGAGCGGGGCAAGAAGCTCGCTCCCGGGTCTTCCGAACGCGAGGACGAGCGGGAGGAGGCCCAGCGCGGCGGAGAGGGCGGTCATGAGGATCGGGACGAGTCGCTCGAGCGAGCCCTGGATGATGGCTTCGTGCATGGGCTTCTTGTCGATCTCCATCAGGTGCTTGTAATGGTTGACGAGAAGAATTCCGTTCCGCACGGCGATGCCGAAGAGCGTGATGAAGCCGACCAGGCTTGCGATGGAAAGGACCGGCGCGAGGTACGGCGAGGACCCCAAGTGAAAGAGGGCGAGGGTGTTCCGCCAGAGGCCCGCGTGAAGAAGCGAGTCGGCGATGAAGATCGCGACAACGCCGCCGATGGTCGCGAGCGGGAGGTTGACCATGACGAGAGCGGCGATGCGCAGCGACCCGGTCGAGATCTGGAGCAGAAGCAGCATGATCACCGCGATCCCCGCGCCGGCGACGAGCAGCGTGCGGCTTGCGGACTGCTGTGCTTCGAACTGGCCGCCGAACTCGACGACGTAGCCTTCGCGCTGAACGATGGGTTCGACTCGGCGTTTGACTTCGGCGACAAGATCGCCGAGGTTGTAGCCGTCGGCGACGTTGCAGGAGATGACGGCTTTGCGTTGGGCGTTCTCGCGGGCGATGATGTTGGGGGTCTTCTCGGGCCCGATGTCGGCGACGTCGCGCAGGCGGACGGTGGGGCCGGGCTTGCCGTCCTCGGCGCGGCCACGCAGGATGAGGTCCTCGACCTGCTGCAGGCGTTCGCGTTCGGACGCGTCGAGCCGGACGACCATGGCGTACCTGCGGATGCCCTGGTTCACCTCGGCGACCTCTTCGCCGTAGAGAGCCATCTGGACCTGCTCGGCGGCTTCGGCCGGGGTCAGGCCGGCGGCGGCGAGGGCGTCGTGTCGGTAGCGGAGGGGGACGCTGGTGATGAGCACCTCGCGGTTGGCGGTGACGTCGCGGGCGCCGGGCAAGCTTTTGAGCTCGGACTCGATCCGCTTGGCGAGCGAGCGGAGGACGGCGAGGTCTTCGCCGTACACGTTGATCGCGATGGCGGCGGGGGTGCCGGAGAGGATGTGCGAGAGGCGGTGCTCGATCGGCTGACCGATCTGAACCGTCACGCCGGGGACGCCGGTGGCGATGGCGGCGATCTCCTTGCGGATCGCGGATTTGTCGCCGCCGGGAGCGACGAGGATGTCGAGTTCGCTGTTGGAGACGGGTTCGGCGTGTTCATCGCGTTCGGCGCGGCCGGTTCGGCGGGTGACGCTTTGCACGCCGGGGATCTTGATCAGCCGTTCCTCGATGCCGATGGCGGCGCGGTTGCTTTCGTTGAGCGAGGTGCCGGGGGGAGAAGAGACGAAGACGGTGAAGGACCCTTCGTTGAACTCGGGGAGGAAGGAGGTTCCGAAGGTGCGGGCGAGCAGGAGCGAGAGGAGGGTTGAGACGAGGGCGAAAGCCGCGACCAGGCCGCGACGACGGATCGACCAGC
>JBIKTT010000051.1:0-8862 GCA_044347925.1 Phycisphaerales bacterium | reverse complement strand
ACGATTCCGCTATTCTGAAGACGGCGTCCGACCATCTCGCCCGTCCGGCGGATCGCGAGATCCTGAAGCTCTGGCTTTGCGAGCACTCGCACCGCCAGATCGCCGAAGCGCTGGATATGACAGAGTCCGCGGTGCGGATGCGGTGGCACGAGATCCGAGGAAAGCTCCGGCCCGTTCTGGAAGGGAATGCACGATGAGACTTGTCAAGGATTGTGTCGCGGAGCGTCTTGCGGAATGGAACCGTCGCTCGGGCGGGTCGCGATTCCGCGGGTTCGTGGCTTCGTCGGCGACGGGGGACTGGGACGAGGACACGTGGGCGGACGTGATCCGTGCGGACGTGCAGCAGCGCGTGATGCTCAATCTGCCGGTGGGGCTTCGCGAGTATCTGGCGGTTCCGGAGATCGCGGGATCGATGGTGCTTGTGGACACGGCGATCCGCGCGATCGTGCACGCGAAGATCGCCAAGGGAACAGCGAGAGCGGTCGCGATGGCGGAGATCCGGGCGGAATGCCCCGAGTGGGAGGAAGCGATCACCACGGCCGAGGTGCTGAGCAGCCTGCTGGGCTCGGACATCGACGCCGACCCGGCGCCCACGGAGAAGCTCCCCCGCCGCCTGGGCTCGCCCAGCGAGGACGGACAGCCGCGATACCAGCTGATCCACCGGATCGGCGCGGGCAGCCATGCGTCGGTCTACCGCGCGATCGATCATGAACTGGGAACCCCCGAGCGGCCGGCGTGGGTCGCCGTCAAACTGCTCCGGGGCGAGCGCGGGTCGCACGTCCCGCTTCGCAAGCTGCTCGCCGAAGCCGAGCGGGCCCGCCACGTCGCGCATCCGGGCGTGATCCCGATCTACGACGCGGGCTGCACGCCGCATGGCGAGGTCTTCATCGTCACGCCGGTCTTCGAGGGCCGGACGTTCGCCGACGCGTTCCAGAACGTTGACTCGAAGAAGATCAAGGCGGCCGTCGCGGCGATTCGCGATGTCTGCGAGGCGCTCCAGGCCGTTCACAACGCGGGCATGCTCCACTGCGACATCAAGCCGCTGAACCTCCTCATGGATTCCGACGGGCGCGTCAAGATTGCGGATTTCGGCATGTCGGTCTGGGCCGAGCACGGGGACGACGGCGGCGCCGGCCGGGGCACGCTCGGGTTCATGGCGCCCGAGCAGCGCTCCCGCACGGGCGAGTGGCGCCGGCCGACCGTCGACACCTACGCGACTGGCGCGACGCTTGCTTGGGCCCTCACGGGGCAGGTGCTTCATGGCTCGACCGCGGTGGACGCGGAGCGTGCGCTTTCCAATCCGGACCTCCACGGCGCAACCGTTGAAGCCAAGCTTGCGACGATCGAAGGCCCTGAGCTTCGTCGCATCGTCGCGCGGGCGGTCGACTTCGACCCGCGCAAGCGATATCAGACGCCGGAAGCGATGGCTTCGGACCTGCGGGCTTGGCAGGCGGGTGAGCCGATCGAGTGGATGGGGCTGGGGCTCAAGCGGCGATTCTCCATGTGGGCCCGCCGGTCGCCGCAGCAGGCGGCGGCTCTCGCGGCGGTCATCGGTGCCGCCGGCATGGTCATCGGCGCCATCGTGTGGCAGCAGGCGCAGTCGCATCAGATGAATCTCAACATGATCATGGAGCGCGAGCAGACCGCTCAGAAGACGCTCGACAACGTGCGCACGCTGCTGGCCACGACGACCAAGACCCTCACCATCGCCCGTGACTCGCGGTGGCGCGACAGCTCAACGCCCGTGTTCACCCTAATGGAAGCGATGAGCGGACCGACGTTTTTCGACGAGTCGGGGTATCGGAAGGGGATCTGGGACAGGCGGATCGAGGAGGCCCGGCAGAATCAGGCGGCGAGTCCCGAGGGGAGCGTCGAGAATCTGAACTGGACGCTTCTCGAAGGGATCTGGCTGCTTCAGGACGAGAAGTTTGCCGATGCTCTTCCGGTTCTGGATCGGGCGGTCGCGGGCTGGACCGCGCGGTGCGATCCGGAAGACCCCTGGCTCGCCGAGGTCAAGGGTGTGCGCGCGGCGGCGAAGATCCTGACGGTTTCCAGAGGCCGTCTTGACGCCAAACCGGGCGAGCCCAAGCCCGACATCCCGGCGGATGAACTCGCGGAGTTGGAAGGCCTGCTGCGTCGGATCGAGAACGATCCGCGACCGACGCGCCGGATCTACTACCTCGCGACGCGTGCTTTGCTCGCGCTCGAGGACGATTCGTGGCGGAACAATCCGGCGCGGACGCAGGAGATCCTTGCGGACAACGCCCGCCGCCGGGCACCGCTGGCGAAGGACTGAGCATCGCCCAACGGCAGCGTCGCTTGCCCGCGCGACGGTGATCCGTGACCGGCATAAGGCGGCCGACGGCCGACGTGGCCGACCGGACGGGTCGTTCGTCCGATCGGACGCGCGGTTTGGTCGGGCGGGCGGGTCCGTTGTCCGATAAGGCGGGCGTGCGCGGCGGCCGTGCTTCTCAAGCGGCCGATCCGGCGGGTCGAACCGTGCTCTCCTTCGCGAGCCCGCACGGCGGGATGCAGGCCCACTACCTCGCCCGATGGGTGACGCGGCGCGGGGCGATCGGGCCGTGGAGCGACACGGCGAGCGCGACCGTCGCGGCGTAGGCTTTTCCGCTGTTGCCCGCAGCTTGGAACCGCCTGCAGAGGTCTGTCATGCTCGCCACCGACACCCGCGCTCCGACCAAGGCTGAACTCGATGTCTACGACGACATCATGACCGAGCGAGGCTTCTCGTTCGGCTTTATCGCAGTGGCCGCGATCCTCGCCGGCGTGCTCGCCGCGTTGCTGGCGGTCGGCGCGGTGTGGCTGCACTCGTTCTTCACGTCCGGCGCGTCCTGGAAAGTCCCGATCATCGTCGGCGCGGCGGTCGCGGTCGTGACGGTCGTCGCGCTGGTGGTCTATGTCGACCTCGACCCGGACCGGGTGACGTTTCGTGCGCCCAGGCTGGCGACCGAGGTGACCGCCACCGCCGACGCCGCTTGGGATGCGGACCCCGACAGTCTCCACTCCACGCTCGTGCTGCGTGTTGAGACGGATCGATACCTGCTCATCACGCATGACGCCTGGACTCCGGCTTTCCGGGAAGCAAAAACGCCCGATGCCGACGACGACACCATCCCGTCGTGTGTCCGTCTGGTGCTGATGGGCGAGGGCAAGTGCCGGGTCGCGGTCGGTGTGTCGCTCATGGGTCCCATGATCCCGCGGCCGACCGTCGATGCGCTGCCGGTGAAGGACGACCCCGATGGCGGCAACACAACCCGCTTTCCCGATGGGATCTACACCGCCGCGGAACTGCCCGTCCGCATCAGGGAAGCCATCGGCATGCCACGCTGACATGCCGCCCCGCTCGGGTCGCGCGAGCCGCCGCAGGTGGAGTTTCAGAAGCTCGACCTTGCGTGCGAGGTACCTCGGCGCTGCGCAAGGGGACCTTGAAATGATGCGACGAGCGCGACACCGTCGGCCGTCAGTCAAGGAGTCTCGCCCGCCGCGGCCTTCAAGGCCTTCGCCCGTCCCTCATGGGGCGGTTCAACGGGACAGAGCCCCCGCGCCTGACCGCCAAATTCACACAAGTCCCTACGAAAACAGCCCTTGCATTCGCAAGGGCTGTTTGAAGCGGAGAGGGGGGGATTCGAACCCCCGGTACCGCCCTAAAGCAGTACAACGGTTTAGCAAACCGCCGCCTTCAGCCGCTCGGCCACCTCTCCGGGTACGAGCGAAGGCAAGGATAGCCCCACAGGCTTCGGGCTGCCACTGCAAGGGGGTTTCGAGCTGGATCAGCGGCGAGACGCGGGCGAGTCGACTCCGGCTTCGTCCGGGGCCGGGCCCACGAAATAGAACCTCGCAACCGCAATCTCGAACCGGTCGCCGT
Organism: Phycisphaerales bacterium; assembly: GCA_044347925.1. Classification (GTDB taxonomy): domain Bacteria; phylum Planctomycetota; class Phycisphaerae; order Phycisphaerales; family UBA1924; genus UBA2396. The sequence continues at coordinate 4,979 of JBIKTT010000051.1, read as the reverse complement.
CGGGGTGTTCCATCAGGAACGCTCCCTCCATGGTCCCCCAACGCGTCTCGAGCGGGCAGAAGCTCGTGTATTCGTACGTGTCGCCGGGCTCAAGGGTCGGCTGCTGGCCGACGACGCCGTCGCCCTCGACCACGTGGCGGTCGCCGTCGGCGTCGATGATGATCCAGCGCCGCTTGCGGAGCGTCGCGGTTCGGATCGAGTCGTTGCGGATGGTGATGTGGTACGCGAAGACGTAGCTTGAACGCGTGGGGTCGGAGTTCTGAGGCAGGTACCTCGGCTCGACCTGAACGCTCAGCCCGTGCGTGGTGCACAGCGATCCGCGCGACATGGCGTCAAACGTAACCATGACCGAATGCTATGGCTCCGGGCTTGGCCGGGGCGTTTGGGCCGCTTCGCCCGAAATCGCCCGAAGGAGCTGTGCGACCTCCGGCTCTTGGGAGACCCATCGGACGCCCTCCGGCGACGCGTCGAGCTTGACGGAGCGGGATTCGAGGGTCCACGTTTTCGCGGCACCTAGAAGCCCCGGAAGATCGGTCTTTCGTGCCGAAAGGACCCGCGGTTCCCCGCCGCTCAAGCCGACCGCCAGGTCCTGGACGCCCATCTCTGCCAAGACGCCGGCGATCAGCACCGATCGTTCCTGCGGGCTGCCGCGTGTGATTAGCCCAGAGTGCTCACTCATCGCTGGCGGGCTCCGGGCGATCCGCAGGGTGCTCGCTGGCCGCCAAGCCCGGGGAAGCCGTGGGCAGCCAGATCTCCCGCTCGTGCTGCCCGTCGCAGACCCGACGCAGCAGCAGATACAGCACCGTCGAAGCGGCCGTGAAGACCGAAAGCGTGCAGGCGGCCGCCAGAAGCTCGGGTACCGACTCCCAGAGCCCCATGACCCTTGCGGCCATCGTGGCCGAGTCGCCATCGGACGCGAGGCTCTGGACGGTTTCTGCCGAAAGCCAGTGCGTGCACGCTCCTCGGGCAAGGGTGACGGCGGTCGAAGCGACCCAGTTTCCGATCCAACCAACCGCAAGGACCTGCGCGAGCCCGATGGCCGCGAACAACGCCAGCCGAAGCGGTGCCGCGAGCACATACGCGATCGGCCGCTGAAGGGCGTCGATCGCATCACCGCGACCATTCTCGCCCGATCCGGTGCCCTCGCACACGACGGCGGGCGCGAGCATCGGCGTTGCCAGGACGAACGCGCCTCCGACAATCACCAAGCCGATCGACAGGATCACCGCTACACCGTAGAGCAGCGCTCCGACGATGTTCAGTCCGCTTACGGACAGCAGCAGCCCGCCGACTCCAGCGAACGCGAAGAGAACCACGGCGACCAGACCGGCCGGCACCAGAAGCACCGCCGCGAGAGATCCAAACCGGGCCGAAACCAGGCGAAAGGCCCGCTTGGCGGGGACCAACTCGCCCGTGGCGAGCTCGACGGCCGCCATGCGAGCAATCGTCGCCATCGCCGCCATGATGACGAAAGCCGCCGGCGTCCCGACCGCGAGCATGGCCCATGGATGGTCGGAGGCGAAGGTCGCGAACTGGCTGAACGCTCGAGAAGGCTCGCTCCAGGACCAAAGCCCGGCGCGTCCGACAGCGGACTGCCAAAGCGAGAGCAGGCTCTGCGACGCTTCCCACGGCAGCGGGACGCGGATCAGCCCCGTGATGATGACCATGGCCACCATCGCGATAAGGACGCGCTCGGGCCTCAGGCCCAGTCCGGCGGCGCGGAGCATCTTGAGCCAGAGAGGAGCGGCAGGGGCCTCAGGGATGCGTGAAGGGATGCTGGAAGGGGTCGTGGTCACTCGCCGGGCATCCTACCACCCTCGGCCGGGGCGGGCGTCGGGACGAAGACCACCCAGTCGCGGCCCGGCGTGATGGTGCCGACTTTGGGCACCGCGACCATGCGATGGGGATCGGTTGGCCCGAGGCTTTCGGCTTCGTCCTTTCGAAGCACGACGATTCCGTCCGGATGGACGTTCCGCCAGGCGGAGACGGCTTGGAGATCAAGCCTCGCCACGCGGCCACGCGTGTGGAAGACCATGCTGTCCTGGCGGTGCGTCGAAGCGATGGGTCTCACATCCCAACCCGGGACAGACCTGACGGTGTCCATGATCCGCTCAGATTCGGCTCCAGGGATGAAGTGTGACCCGGAAGTGAACGCCGCGATGAGTGTCAGGAGCATCGACCAGCGACCCAGGCGAAGCAGCCGATCGGGTGTCCACGTGGGCTTGAGGCTCGCGAGCACCAGAAGCCCGAACGCAACCGCTCCACAGGCGATGGCGAGGCTCCCGCGCATCGCGTGACCCGAGCCGGGGGGAAGATCGGTCGCCCCGGCGAGGATCGCCGTGATCGCGAGGGCCATCCCGATCGCGAGCCATATTCCCTTGTCGAGCCTTCCCGCATGCACGCCGCGTGCTGTCATCGCCACCGCCGCTCGCGCCGAGAGGATCGCGACGGCCGGGTAAAGCGGCATGGGGTAGTGGGCGAGTTTGGCTCCGAAGAGTTCGAAGAAGACCCATCCGGGCAAAGCCCACGCGAGCAGGAATGCGTCCTGCGGCTTTCCCAGCCGGCGGATCCACATCCGCTTCCACCATGGCTTGCCGAGGTCGGCGGCGTTTCGCAGGGGCCAACCGGCGGAGAAGGCGTCGCGAACCGCACGGGCGGTCGAGAGCGACGCCGGCCAAAGTAGCGCGATCAGCAGCACCGCGTGCATGCCTGGGGGGCCCAGATGTCCCTCGCTCGAACCGCCCGCCCGGCCCATCGTTTCGTTCCAGACCAGCGAGGCATACTCCGACCAGCCGAACCGGCTCGCGATCGCCCAGACCCAGGGCACCACCGCCGCCGCGACGATCGCGACCCCAAGCAACGGCTGGAGAGCAAGCGTCCACCGCCAGGAGCGACCGATGGCGCACAAGGCAAACAGCGTCAGCCCGGCCACGAGCGGGGTGATCGGTCCTTTGGTCATGATCCCCGCCGCGACCGCCACCCAGAACGAAAGCACCCATCCCACGCGCGGCTTGCCGCCCCGGTGGGACGCGTGCCAGCAGAACCAGAGGCTTGTCATGGCCGCCGTCGTGAAGAAAAGGAGCACCTGATCCGCACGGGCTTGATGAGCGTCGAAGGCGATCAGCGGCGAGACCGCAAGCAGTGAGCCGGCGAGAAAGGCGACGCTTGGGCCAGACATCCGCCACGCGAACGCCCACGTGAGAAACACCGTGCCGATCGCCGCCGCGACGCTCGGCAAGCGGTACATCCAAATCGCGTCGCGCGAAACGTCCCCGCCGGTGCAGATCCACGCGGTGCCCGCTTGAAGCCAGTAGATCAGCGGGGGCTTGTTCAGCCGCGGTCGGTCCTGCACCCGGGGCATGACCCAGTCACCGGATTCGAGCATCTGCCGGCTGGCCTGAGCGAACCGGGCTTCGTCGCGGTCGATCACCGGGATCGTCGAGAGCCCGGGGAGAACTCCAGGCAGATACACTGCAAGGCACAAGAGAAGCAACACCCCCGCCGCGAGCCACGGGCGGGACCACCATGTCTTGAATCCCCCGCCGACTCGCCCTCGCATGAACGCCCTTTCTCGAATCCGAAGCGCCCGCGATCATAACCGCGGCCTGGCCGCCCCGGTCCGCTGGGCACACCTCGGCTGGGCCGCGGCGTCCGACCTGGCATCCCTTGGCTTTCAATTCGTCCGCGCGGTCGATCAGCCCGCCCGCAAGCCGCTCTCGTGGACCATCCTTCTGCTTCTGCTTGCGATCGCGGTCTTCCCGCTCGACGGCCACATCTCCGCGTGGTTTGAGCGTCACCGGCCGCGCGGAGATCTTCGCCGCGAGCTCGAAGCTCTCCAGCAGTTCGGACAGTTCGCCATGAGCATGGTCGTGGTCGCGGCGGTCTGGCTTCTGGACCGACCCCGCGCCCGGCGGCTTCTCGACTGGCTTGCCGGTGCGGTCGTCTGCCTCGTGACGATCAATCTGCTCAAAGCGTTGGTCGGACGCCCGCGGCCGGCGCTGGGCGACCCATACTTCGCGACCGGCCCGGCGGGTCTCTATCCGGTGCCGGTGCCAAGCGGTTTTCGGATGGAGTCGCCGTGGACCAGCGGCTACGACCTTGCTTCCTTTCCCTCGCGGCACGCGTGCTTTGCCGCGTTGGCGGCGGTCTTTCTCTGCCGCATGGCTCCCACGCTCCGCCCGCTCGCCCTGATGCTCGCGATGATGGTGGCGTCCGCGCGGGTGGTGATGGGTGCGCACTATCCAAGCGACGTCCTGGTGGGCGCGGCGATCGGCTACGCGATCGGTGTTTTCGCCACACGCGGGTCCTGGGGCGTCCGGGCGGTGGATTGGGGCTGGAAGCGGTTTGTCGACCCCTTCGCCACGCCGGCCCTCCCCGCACTCCAAGCCCTCGACCTTCGGGCGGCAGGCGGTTCTCGCCCCTGAACCAGCCCGCCTCGCGGCCACGCCAACCCCTTCCAGACCCCGCCAACCGCCCCCGCAGGTGATTTATCGCCCCGAGGGTGGCTACACTTGCCGCCCACTCAGGAGAGGTGTCCGAGTGGCTGAAGGAACGCGATTGGAAATCGCGTAAACGGGCAACCGTTTCGGGGGTTCGAATCCCCCCCTCTCCGCTTTTGCTGGAGACTCGCGTCTTGCGAGTCTCCAGCTTCGTTTTTGGACCGATCTCGCGCGCGGGAAAGCCGGCGCCCGGGGGCGCCGACTCGCTCGAATCAGATTGATCGCACGGTCCCCACCGTGACCACCCCGGCATCGTCACTCGAAGCGGGCACGCCGAAAGCACGCAGCACGGCCATGTTCGTCGTGGCGTGCGCCGTGAGCGGGCCCATCGCGTACCGCCCGCCCGCCAGCATCGCGAGCGGAACCATGAGCTGATCCGCGAGGTGCGGGCCCACAGGCTTGCCGCTCGCGATGTACGTCCGCGCCTCGTGGTCGATGCTGCGAGCGACCGACTCGGCCGACTTCCCGGGCGCCCCCACC
>JBIKTT010000050.1:0-8875 GCA_044347925.1 Phycisphaerales bacterium | reverse complement strand
CGGAGTGCCCGCTGCCGTCAACAAAGCCGGCATCGGCGCCGGTGCCTACTCCCGCCAGCTCGTCTACTTCGCCGTCGGCATCCTCGCCGCCATCATCGTCGCCACGCCCAACTACCGCCTCTGGGGCGTCCTCTCGACCGCTCTCGGCATCACCACCCTCCTCCTCCTCATCTTCCTCCTCCTCCCGTTCATCCCCACCTGGATCGTCAAGCCGAAGAACGGCGCCCGCGGCTGGATCCAGTTCGGCGTCGCCGACTTCCAGCCCGCCGAAATGGCCAAAATCGTCTACGTCATCGTCATCGCCTGGTACCTCCGCTACCGCGAGAACCACCGACGCTTCCTCGGCCTCGTCCCCATCGGCCTGCTCACCATGGTCCCCGTCGGCCTCATCACCCTCCAGCCCGACCTCGGCTCCGCTCTCCTCTTCATCCCAAGCCTCTTCGCCATGCTCGTCGCCGCGGGCGCCAAACTCCGCCACCTCACCATCATCGTCCTCGTCGGCGCCATGGCCGCACCGCTCAGCTACCCCGTCCTCCGACCACACCAAAAGCAACGCCTCGTCGGCCTCTGGAAACAGTTCACCGGCGACACCACCGGCGACCGCGACATCAACTTCCAAAGCAACGCCGCCCAAACCCTCATCGGCGCGGGCGGCACCTCCGGCACCTCCACCGAAAAATCCCGCGCCCTGCTCCACTTCAACGCCCTCCCCGAACGCCACAACGACATGATCACCGCGGTCATCGGCAACCGCTTCGGCATGGCCGGCCTCGCCGCCGTCATGAGCCTCTACCTCCTCTGGGTCGTCGGCGCACTCTGGGTCGCCGGCCGCGCACGCGACGCCTTCGGCCGCCTCATCCCCGTCGGCCTCGCCGGCTTCATCGGCGGCCAGGCCCTCGTCAACCTCGCCATGAACGTCGGCCTCGCCCCCATCGTCGGCGTCACCCTCCCCTACGTCAGTTTCGGCGGCTCAAGCATGCTCTCCGCATGGATCATGGTCGGCCTGGTCTTCTCCGTCTCCCTCCGAAGCGACGCCCGACTCTTCAAAAAGCCCTTCGAATTCGACGCCGACCAACCCTGACGCCCATCCGGAAATTCCCCGAACCCGCCCGACATACCGTTGCCCCGTGAAGCCCCCGCGCCCCCAGCACGACGTCAAGGACATCCTCCCCCACGCTCTCCCAGAGCCCCTGACGCCACCCGCGGATTTCGCCGCCAAAGCCGGCGAGATCGGCGTCGAGTTCGACGAGCCCGACGTCCCCAGGCTCGGCGCTTACCTCGCCCTCCTCCTCACCGTCAACGAGACGATGAACCTCACCGCGATCAAGGACCCCGAGACCGCCTGGTCGCGTCACATCCTCGACTCCATCTCCCTGATCCCCATGCTCGCCGACCTTGACGAAGGCGCCCGCGTCATCGACGTCGGAAGCGGCGGGGGACTCCCCGGCATCCCCCTCGCCATCTGCATGCCGCACCTCCGCTTCACGCTCCTCGAAGCCACCGGCAAGAAAGTCGCGTTCCTCGAACGCGCCGCTTCCCTCCTCGGACTCTCCAACGTCGACGTCATCCACGACCGCGCCGAACGCGCCGCCCACAACCGCGGCTCCCGCGAGGACCGCTCCGCCGGCACCCGCGAAGCTTTCGAAGCCGTCGTCGCCCGCGCCGTCGGCCGTCTCAACTCCCTCGCCGAGATCACCGTCCCCTTCGCCAAAATCGGCGGACGAGTCCTCCTCATGAAGGGCGAGAAAGCCGCCGAAGAAGTCATCGAAGCCGACACCGCCTTCAAGCTCCTCAACGCCGTCTTCGTCCAGACCATCGAACTCCCCACCGGCAAGGTCGTCGTCCTCGAGAAAAACTCCGCCACCCCTCGCATCTACCCCCGCGGCGACGGTGAGCCCACCAACAGGCCCCTCGGCCCGGCCAAGCACGCACCCAAGCCCCCACGCACACCCGACCCGCGAGACAAGCCCGAATGAACGCAAGCGTCGAGGGCATCCTCGGTGCCGATGGCCTCCTCGCCGAACGTCTCGGCGAGTCCTTCGAAGCACGCAACGAACAGCTCGACGCCGCCCGCGCCGTCCTCAGAACCATGGAGGAACGCTCCATCCTCCTCTGCGAAGCCGGCACCGGCGTCGGCAAAAGCTTCGCCTACCTCGTCCCCGCCATGCTCCGCTGCCTCGCCGGCGAAACCGTCGTCATCGCCACCAACACCATCGCGCTTCAGGAACAGCTCGTCCGCAAGGACGTCCCCCTCCTCCGCGAACTGCTCGACCCCGGCGCGGGCGATGACGGCGAAGACTTCGAGAACGCCAAGATCCGCCCCGTCCTCGTCAAAGGCCGCGGAAACTACGTCTCCCTCCGCCGGCTCAAACTCACAAGCCAGCGACAGGACAAGCTCCTCGCCGACCCCGCGGCCCGCCGCTCACTCCACATCATCGAAGACTGGGCCGCACAAACCCTCGACGGAACCCTCAGCAGCCTCCCACCCATCGAACGCCCCGGCGTCTGGGACAAGGTCGAAAGCGACTCCGGCAACTGCATGGGCCGCAAGTGCCAGAACTACCAAGCCTGCTTCTACCAGCGCGCCCGCCGCAAGATGGAACGCGGCAACCTCCTCATCTGCAACCACGCCCTCTTCTTCAGCGACCTCGCCCTTCGCGCCCAGGACGCCGGCTTCATGCCCGACTACCAGCACGTCGTCCTCGACGAAGCCCACAACATCGAGGATGTCGCCAGCGAGCACTTCGGCGTCTCTCTCTCCGAAGGCCGCGTCATGCACCTCCTCTCCACCCTTTACGCCGAACGCTCCGGCAAAGGCTACCTCCCCAACCTCACCCTCCAAGCCGGCGACTCCGCCGCCGTCGAAGCCGCCATGCGCGAAGTCCTCTCCGCCGCCGACGCTTCCCGCGCCTTCTTCGAGTCCGCCCTCGAACTCCTCCCCAAACGCGCCTTCGGCGGCGTCTCCACCGAGCCCGGCACCATCCGCTACCGCCAGCCCGGCCTCCTCAGCCCCGAGCTCGCCCAGCGCATGACCCGCCTCTCCCTCTCCCTCAAAGCACTCCGTGACATCGTCAAGGTCGAAGCCGATCAGTTCGAGCTCAACTCCTACGCCCAGCGAGCCCAGATGATCGCCGACGCCGCCACCACCCTCTGCGAACAGAAACTCTCCGGCTGCGCCTACTGGGTCGAAGCCGGCGGCGAGGGCGGCTCAAGTGGTGGGGGTGGTGGGGGTGGTCGCCTCCGCAAAGTCACCGTCGCCTGCGCTCCAGTCGAGGTCGGACCACTCCTCAAAACCCACCTCTTCGGCAAGGAACACAGCGTCACCCTCACCAGCGCCACCCTCGCCACGCGCACCCGCCGCGAAGACGAGATGGATGAGCACGCCGAGACCGCTTTCTCCCACGTCATGTCTCGCCTCGGCTGCGAAGGCCTCGGCGAACGCGTCATCCGCACCATGCAGGTCGGAAGCCCCTTCGACTACGCATCCCAAGCCGAACTCATCGTCGACGAACGCGTCGATTCCAAAGCCGCTTTCGGCAAGAAAGCCACCCGCTCCGAGATCGAAGACGACTGGCTCTCGCGTGACCCCGACGCTCCTCGCGCCCCCGAGCTCACCTACGCCCAAAAGCTCGCCGCCTGCATCGAGGAACACGTCATCGAGACCGACGGCGGCGCCTTCGTCCTCTTCACCAGCTTCGCCACCCTCAACGCCGTCGCCCGCGCCATCCGCCCACGCCTCGAATCCCTCGGCATGCCCGTCCTCGGCCAGTCCATCGACGGCTCGCGCGAAGAAATCCTCCGCCGCTTCCGCGACGACCCGCGAAGCGTTCTCCTCGGCGCCTCAAGCTTCTGGCAGGGCGTCGACGTCCGCGGTCAGGGCCTCCGCAACGTCATCATCACCAAGCTCCCCTTCGAGCCCCCCGACCGCCCCCTCACCGAAGCCCGCGGCGAACTCATCCAGCAGCGCGGCGGAAATCCGTTCATGGAGGATTCCATCCCGCGCGCCGTCATCCGCTTCAAGCAGGGCTTCGGCCGGCTGATCCGAAGCCGGGACGACCGCGGCCGCGTCGTGGTCATGGACGGGCGCGTCGTCACCGCGAGGTACGGCCGCCTCTTCCTCGCCGCCCTGCCCAAGGGTGTCCCCGTCCGACGCGTCCGCTGATCAGCAACCCGTCTCGTACGCGGCCACGAAGTCGTCGTAGTCGAAGAAGTCGACGAACCCGTCGCCGTTGAAGTCCGCGCCCGCGCTCCCCGTCTCGTACGCGACGACAAAGTCGTCGTAGTCGAAGAAGTCCAGGAACCCGTCGTTGTTGAAGTCCGCACGGCACGGGCTCGGACGCGAGTACGAAGCCGCCGGAATCACCTGCTTGGCCATCGTCGAGCTCTGCATGCTCACGATCAGCCCCGCCGACGCATCCCGCTCGAAGAACTCCACGCGGATCGCGTGCACGCCCGCTCGCAGCGCGATCGTCCCCGACCGCTCACGCATCGTGTGCACGCCGTCATTGTCCACGACCGTCGTCGTCCCGATCTTCAGCCGCGATCCGTCGTCCGAACTCGTGTAGAACGTGTAGATGTCCGTCGTCGGCGCGACCACATACCCCGTAAACAGCGCGCCCACCGCGTTCGACCGGCCCGAGCCCGCGAACGGACCCGTCGTCGGAGCAAAGTTCAGATCCGCGACCGTCCCCGTCGATGCCGGCGTCCGCCCGTCGTAATCCGGGATCTGCGTCGGGCTCCCGAGGTTGTAGTACGCCGCGTCCAGGCCCGCAACCGTCCGCGTCGGATTCTCCGGCACGCGGTACTGCGAAAGGTCGACCACCGTCGCGCTCACCGCCGCGTTCGAAGTCCGCCCCGCCGAGTCCCGCGACGTGTACATGAACGAGTCCGGCCCGATGTACGCCGCCGGAGGCGTGTACGCCAGCACGTCACGACCACCCGGGCCCTGCCCAACCAGCCGGCGCACCGTCCCGCCCCGCGCCGTCGTCGCGTCAAACGCGCTGATCGTCACCGCAAGGTTCTCAAAGTGCGTGTCGTTCGCAAGCACGTCCGCCACCACCTCCATCGTACCGATCGTCGTCCCCAGCACGTCCGGGTTCGCCGTCGGTCCCGCTTGCGTCCCCACACGGAACGAACCGATCCAGTTCGACCACCCGAACGACTCCGCATACTCGCCCACCGCCCAAAGCAGCGTGTCGTCGTTCGGATCAACCGCGATGTCGTAGTAATCCCCCCAGCGCCCGCCGCTATTGACCGGGCTGGTCGTCAGCGTCGTGAGAGCCCCGAAGTTCGCCTGCGCCGCAAGCTTGCCCGCCACCGCCACGCCGATCCGCTGCGTCGGCGAACTCGTCCCCACCACAATCCCCACATCCCCGAACCGGTTCGCGTAAATCGCCGGGAAGAACGTGTGCACATCCCCGCCCGGATCGATCGTCCCCGAACGCTCCAGCGCCGGAGTCCCCGACAACGGCCAGTTGTTCGTCCGAACCTGATACCACCGCGCAAGCGTCTTCCCGCCCGTCGACACGTGGTGCGTCACATAAAGCTGCCCGTCCCGCCATTGCATGTTGAAAACGCGGCCATCCACCGCCGAGATCGTCTGCCCGCCCGCCGTCGGAGGCTGCGAAGGGCCGTTCCACGCTGGAATCGTCACGTTTCGCGTCGAAAGCACCGGAGCCGTCAACGGATTCACGATCGCCTGAAGCCGGATCGCCGATCCGGACACCGACGCGAAGTACGGCGCCGCATTGTCACCAAAGCACTGCGCCACCTGCACCGACGCACCATTGCCGTCACGAAGCGTCGAGTACACCGCAGGCTGCCCCGCGTACATCGCCGCTTTGTCGTAAACACGGAACCCCACGCCGCCGAACCCGCCCGCGTTGAGGCCGAAGAGATTCCCCGTCACATAAATCGCGTCCGCGTCATACCCGAACCCCGGATAGTCCCACCAGTACGTCTGCTGGCCCACTGTGATCACCGCGTCCGTGCGATACCGGTACCACACCCCGTTGGGATCATCATCGTCCGACACCGCGATCGTGATGTACGACTCCGTCGTCCCGTACACCTCCAGCGCGACAACCACATACCGCCGCGCGTAGTGATCATAAAAAGCCTTGGGATCAAAGCAGAACCCGCCCGCGCCCACCGATGAGAAGAACGGCTGCAGATCCTGCGAGAACTGCGAAGCACCCGTCTTGCTGAACCACGCGATCCGCGAATTCACCACCTGCACCACGTGCGACGGACCCACCGCGATGCTCGGATCCGGCGGCGTCCACCCCGTGTTCGCAATCCCCGGGAAAAGCCGCTGCGTCGACGTCAGCCGCTCGCTCCCAAGCGTCGCGTTCTCAATCGCTCGCTCACCCCCGCCACCCTCCCCGCGAAGCCGCGCCTCAACCTCCGGCGGCAGCGCGTGGTCCGGCAGAATGTCCCGCGGACGAGTCTCCGGCCCAAACGCCGGCGACAGAAGCTCAAGCCCCGCTTCACGCTGACGCGTGTCGATGATCGTCGGGTTCGCCACCGCCCGCGCCACCGCGCCCGGCTGCGTCAGATCTGACGGTTGCGACACGCCCGGCTCGCGGTTCGCAAACGCCCCCGCCGGCGCCGCCGGTGCCGCCGCCATCGGCCGCTCCGCTTGCCTCTCATCCACGAAGACGCACCCGGCAAGCAGGCCAATCGACGCCAAGGACGAACCAATCAAAGTGCGAATATGAGGATTCACGGTCTCAATCTCCAAAGCCAGCCGCGACTCATCGACCTTTCCGCCGACCGTCACCGCGCCGACCGGCCGATTATCCGCGAAACCGCCCGCCGCCGTTCCTCAATTGAGGCATTTTCCCAGAGAATCGCAGACCCCCTCGACATTTCGAACAACGATCGGTTTCCGATCGGGTGAAAGTAGGGTGCCCCCGCGGCTATCCTCGTGCTCACTTAGGAGGCTTCTGGACATGCTCGGACGAATCTTCAAGGCCTACGACATCCGCGGCACCGTGCCGGACATGCTCAACGAATCCATGGCGTGGCAGATCGGATACGGCGCAAGCAAGTACCTGCTCGGCGATGCTCACGCCGCCGGCGAAACCACCCCGATGATGAAGAACATCGTCGTCGGTCGCGACATGCGAAGCCACTCACCCGGCCTCGCCAAAGCTCTCATCAACGGCATCAAGGACCAAGGCGGCCACGTCATCGACGTCGGCATGGTCGACACCAGCTTCATCTACTTCGCCGTCAACCACCTCGACTGCGCCGGCGGCGTCATGGTCACCGCAAGCCACAACCCCCCCAACTACAACGGCTTCAAAATCTCCAAACGCAAAGCCAAGCCCGTCGGCGAAACCTCCGGACTCGCCGAAATCCGCAAACACGCCGCCATGGTCGACAAAGGCACCCTCGTCAAAGCCAACGGCCGAAGCGAGGAACGCGACCTCTGGAAGCCCTACGCCGAACACGTCCGCTCCTTCCTCAAAATCCCCGCCGGCCGCAAGCTCAAGGTCGTCATCGACGCCAGCAACGGCATGGCCGGGACCATGATCCCCAAAATCTTCGGCAAAGAGTCCCCCATCGGCGCCGCCCCGGGCCTCGAAATCATCCCCATCCACTTCGAGAACAACAAAAACGTCTTCGTTCACGAGCCCAACCCCCTCGTCGCCGCCAACATGAAGTGGACCCAGGAAGCCGTCCTCAAGCACAAAGCCGATGTCGGCTTCTGCTACGACGGCGACGCCGACCGCTGCTTCGCCGTCGATGAAAAGGGAGCCATCGTCGGCTGCGACCACCTCACCGTCCTCATGGGCCGCTACTTCCTCAAGGACAACCCCGGCGCCGCCATTGCCTACGACCTCCGCTCCACCAAAGCCGTCGAGGAAGACATCGTCAAAGCCGGCGGTCGCGCCGTCCGCGGCAAGGTCGGTCACGTCAACATGAAAGCCGCTCTCGCCGACCAGAACTGCGTCTTCGGCGGCGAACTCTCCGGCCACTTCTACTTCCGCGACAACTTCAACGCCGACAGCGGCGCCATCGCCATGTCCGTCATCCTCTCCATCCTCGCGCAAGGCACCAAACACCTCTCCGAACTCATCAAGCCCATCGCCCGCTACGCCCAGTCCGGCGAGATCAACTTCAACATCGAGGACAAGGACGGCGCCCTCAACGCCATCCGCAAGGAATACGGCCCCTCCAGCCCCCACGCCGGAAAGATCGATGAACTCGACGGCGTCACCGTCGATTGCTGGGCCAAAAGCGGCTGGTGGGCCAACATCCGCAAGAGCAACACCGAACCCCTCCTCCGACTCAACGCCGAAGCCAAGGACAAGCCGACCCTCGACAAAATGGTCGCCATGCTCGCTCCGCGCCTTGGACATAAGGTCGACCACTAAAGCGAGTCACGCAGTCACAAAGTCACGGAGTCACGAAGCAAAGACAGACCGCAGACTCCGTGACTTCCCGTTTCCGTGACGTCGTGACTTCTTCCCCCCCATGACCCTCCAAGAATTCCTCAACCACTGGAACCTCGTCGAAAGCCCGTTCCAGGGTGAGGAAGCCCGCACGGACCGCGTCTTTGGCCGCATGAACGGCCAGGTCGCTCCCTCCATCGCCACCGCCGAGGGCGCTACTCCCCTCGCCTCCTACCACCCCGAGTTCGACCGCATCCTCGGCGACCCCGGCCTGCCCTCTTCCGCCGTCGTCTTCGGCGAAAAAGGAAGCGGCAAAACCGCCGTCCGCCTCCAGATCGCCGCTCGCATCCGCGATCACAACGCCGAGAACCCCGACCAGAAGATCCTCCTCGTCAGCATGGACGACCTCACGCCCATGCTCACGCGCCTCCACGACCGCTACGCCGGCAAGACGCCGCTCGAAAGCTTCCAAC